>CAYXAC010000072.1:0-6588 GCA_964463025.1 uncultured Ruminococcus sp. | reverse complement strand
CCGACTCTCTGCTTCATACCGAGCGAGCAGTTCTTGTATTTGTTGCCTGCCGCGCCCTCCATTCTCACGGTTTTGAGCACCTTGATTACCTCGTCCTCGGGATTCTTTATACCGAGATTTGCCGCCTGTAGCATCATATTGTCCCATACGGTAAGATCGCCAAAGCAGCCGGGCGACTCGATAAGCACGCCCACCTTTGCCCTGACGTCTGCATCGGTGTGAGGTCTGCCGTAGAGCTTGACCTCACCGCCGCTTTCGTGAATAAGACCGCAGATTATCTTCTCGGTGGTCGATTTGCCCGAGCCGTTCTCGCCGATAAATCCGTATATCGCGCCCATCGGAACGGTCATTTTAAGATCGCTTACCGCCTGCTTTGCACCAAAGTTTTTTGAAAGATTTCTTATTTCTACTGCATTCATTGTAATCCCTCCTTAATACACGTCGCTCTTTGAGAGAATATGCGTACCGAGTGCGTTATAAAACGCAGTCCAGAGTAGCGACACGATAATACAAATAACGAGCGTGCCAATATTGCTCGTAAGGCAGGCGTTAACCGACGAGCCGTAAAGAAATACGTTAAGGAAGCCTGCGGGAAGCGAGAGATTTTCAACAACAGCCGCCGCACCGATAATGAGAATACCCGTACCGAAGAAGAACGACGAGGCAATAGATATGCCGAAATATCTTCTGAAAATCACGTTGAGGAAGGTGTAAAGGCTCGCCCAGCCAAGACTCATAACCATTTTGCCAAGAATTGCAAGAATAAGCGAGCCTGCGTTCACGCTCGTGTCGTATCCTGCGAGCAGACCGCCAAGCGTTCCGCCGATAAGGTACGAAATGCACATACAGACAATAGCAAATGCGCAGACGATAGTCTTGGAAATCATATAGTCCTGCTTCTTCGGGTGGGTGGTGAAGAGCTGCTTTACGTAGCCAGAGCTGTAATCGTGACCTATGAAAATGGATACCATAATTCCGCCAAAGATAAATACCATATTCATATTGGCGTAATCGGCAATAGTTCTGATTACGTAAAGAGGCTCGCCGGCAGCGATTATCTGCCACACGTTAGAGTACATCGGCTCTGTGGGAGTGCCGTCGGGACCCGACATCATAGTCATGGCGGAAACCATCGCGGGAATTATAGCCGAGATAGCAAGGAAAATATAAAACAAAGGAGTGTGGAAAAGGCGATAAAAATCAACGCCCAGCATTCCTTTAATGCGCTCTGTGAGCGTCGGGGATTTGAATTTAAGCTCACGTGCCATTTATTCTTCCTCCTTCTTTGACATAAGCTCGACGTAGTATTCCTCGAGTCCTATTTTGTTCTTTCGTATTTCGCTGACGGGGTGACCGTTTTTCATTAAATAATCGATTATCAGGCCGGTATCGTCTACGTCGTAAACGCGGATGTATCCGTCCTCGAAGCGCACGTCGGCAAACTTCGACTTGAGCGCCACTCTCGCGCCTGTCACATCAGCCGTTTTGAGCGACACGAATACACGCGCTCTTGCCTCAAGCTCTGCTGCTGACATCTCTACAATCATTCTACCTCTGCGGATAATGCCGTAGTGGGTGGCTATCTTCTCAAGCTCACCGAGTATGTGCGAGGAAATAAGCACGGTACAGCCGTAATTTTCGGTTATATCAACGAGAATTTCTCGCATTATACGCATACCGTCGGTGTCAAGACCGTTGATAGGCTCGTCGAGAATTAGTAGCGCGGGGTCGCCAAGCAGAGCCATAGCAATACCGATTCTCTGCTTCATACCAAGCGAGCAGCTCTTGAATTTGATGTTTGCTGAGTCCTCCATACGCACGATTTTAAGCACGCGGACGATTTTCTCGTCGGGATTTTCAAGTCCAAGATTTATAGTTTGCATACGCAGATTCTGATACACGCTGGAATTCGGGAAGCAGCCCGCGTTCTCGATAAGCGCGCCGACTCTCGCGCGCACTCCTGCATCGGTGGAGTCCTTGCCAAAGAGCTTGATTTCGCCAAAGTCCGAGACAAGGTGACCGCAAATCAGCTTCTCGGTGGTCGATTTTCCCGATCCGTTCTCACCGATAAATCCGTAAATTGCTCCAACCGGTACGGTCATATTCAGTCTGTCTACAGCGTACATTCCGCGAAAGCTCTTGGATAAATTTCTTATTTCAATAGCGTTCATTTTTCTCCTTATCAAAGCACTTAAGCGAGCCGTGAATTCACGCCTCGCCCGTGTTTTTAGTTCTTCTTTGCCGCATCGTAGCGTGCGTTTGCTTCTTCGGTTCTGACCTTTGCCTCGGCAATTCTCGCATCGCGAGCCTCCTGCTCCTTTGCTGCTCTCTCCGAGGGAGTCATATGCGCGTCATCCCAGCTCTTCTTTGCGTCAGCCTTTGCCTTCGCAAAGGTATTGTGACCTTTATTTTCCTCGAAGTTCGCGCGCGACTCTGCCTTGACTGCCTCAAATTCTGCCTTATCTACCTCGTGCTGTGCCTTTGCGCTCTCCTTCATATCATTGAAAGCGCCCTTGAAAAATTCCTTACCCTTTTCCAAAATGCTCATTTTTGTAAACCTCACTTTACTTTTTATTATTTATTTAAGATTTTATCGCTCATCTCGATAATTTTTGATGCATACTTTTTCTTGCGGATGTTAAGCGTTTTCTTGTAAATAGGATAGTTGACAAGTGCCATTATAAGACCTACTACACCGATAACGATACCGGGTACCATAGCATTTTCGATACCGAGAGTCGTGCCGATGTCGGTCATCACAAGGCTCATACCCGAGCCCATAATAATCGCACCGACAAAGCCGAGGTTGTATGCGAGGATATTCGCAGGGCGCTTAACCTTGGCATCAAGCTCACGGAGCGCGTCAAGCTCGGTGGACTCTTTTGCCATATACTGTGCACGAATATTCCGTGCTATAAACTGCTGATCATTCTTGTTCATCATAAATACCTCTCTTTGCATTGTTGATTGTTTACGAATAGATTATATCGCACCAATGTTTTTAATTTTTTTGTAAAATGTTTGCGTTTTGTTAATCCTGAAATTTTTTAGGGTTTCATTATTTCTTCCGACAAGCGAAGGATTTCGGGTGTTAACTCTGTTTTGGTTTTCTTTGCGATGTGCTTATATATGGGATAGGCAGGGATCATCAAAAGCGTTCCGATTATCATAAAAAGTGTCGTCAGCCAAATTGCACCTGCGAATACATCAAGAAAAAAGCAGATTCCAATACCGAACACAAGCGCACCGATGATGCCAACGCAAAGGCTCTCGACCATTCCCGCGCTTTGCACTTTGTAGTCAAGCCGTTTCAGAGTTTCGAGCTTGCTTTTTTCTTTGGGAAGATACTTTCTTCTGATGTTTTCGACTTAAAACACTTTACTAGGATTTTTTACAGCACCAGTGCAAATGTTCTGTGTGCTGAGACAATAAAAAGAGAGGTTTTTACGTCTATCGAAAAAAACGGCAAGGACGAAAATCCTTGCCGTTCAAGGTTATTTTTTTAATGCTTCAATCACAATTTGCAGCATGAGTTTGAAAGCGTGCTCAAAAAATATCAGCCTCCGCTAAACTCATATACTCGCTCCAACAATTGTGAAGTTAGTTGCGTAAATTATTTTAGAATCGAAATAGCGTCACCGATAGTCTTCTCAAGAGCTTCACGACCGTATTTGTCTACTTCTGCCTTGTTCTTCTCTCCATGAGTAAGACAACCTGCACCGCCGATACAACCACCGAGACAAGCCATTCCTTCGATAAAGTTGCCGTCGAGAATGCCTTTGTTCAGCTTGAGAAGCGCCATTCGGCAGGCTTCAATGCCGTCGCATACGACGGGCTTTATTTCAAAGTCGATGTTCTGCTCCTTCATTGCCTGAGCCGCCGCATCGGTAAGACCTCCGCTACGGGCGAAGATACGTCCAAAGTAAGAAGCGTTATCAAGCACGCCTTCCTCAAGCGAAGCAAGATCAAGATCACGGCTGTCAAAGAGTGCCTGAAGCTCCTCAAAGGTCAGAACGGTATCCACATAGGGCTTAACCGACTCAAGCTGTGCCTCCGCCTTCTTGGCGGTACACGGACCGATAAAGATAACCTTGGCATTTGGAGTAATTTCCTTTATGTATTTTGCGAGCACCGCCATGGGCGACATATTGTGAGAAATATGCTCTACAAGATTCGGGAACTGCGATTTAATGTACTGTACGAACGCAGGACAGCAAGAGCTTGTCAGAAGTCCTTTTTCGGAAAGCTCTTTTGCTTCTGCCATAGCCACCATATCCGCACCGAGAGCTGCCTCGATAACGTCGTGGAAGCCGAGCTTTTTCAGTCCTGTGACGACCTGTCCGAGCTTTGCATAAGAGAATTGGCTCGAAATCGAGGGAGCGACCACGGCATAAACCTTGTAATTTCCACCTCGAGCGTTGCGCTCACTCTTTTTTAGTATATCTATGGCATTCACCATATAGGATTTATCCATAATCGCGCCGAAGGGGCACTGATATACGCACGCACCGCACTGTATGCATTTATCGTTATCGATCGCGGCCGCCTTCTGCTCATTCATGGAAATCGCTTTTACCTTGCATGCATTCTGACAAGGGCGCTTGCGGCTTACAATAGCGGTAAAGGGACAAACCTTTGCGCACGCTCCGCACTCCTTACATTTGGATTTGTCAATATGAGCAACGTGGTTATGGTCAAAGCTGATTGCGCCGAACTTACAAACGTCCTCACAGCGATTTGCAAGGCAACCTCTGCACGCATTGGTTACCTCGTATCCACCCACAGGACACTCATCACACGCAATTTCGATAACCTCTATAACGTTGGGGTTATTTTTGTCGCCGCCCATAGCGATCTTTACTCGCTCACCAAGTATTGCTCTTTCTTTATATACACAGCAACGCATCGTTGGCTCATTACCGGGGACAATCATTTTGGGGATATCCAGAATATTCTCAAGGAGTCTGTCCTCCCACGCAAGACGTGCCACCTCACGTAACACCTTATACTTCAAATGCTGTACTTTTGTATCAAATTTGCGCATAATACTTTACATCTCCTTAAAAATAGCTGACCTTGATGCGTTTTCCCATCTTACCCAGGCAAGCAGATAGCTCTTCGACTAAGTTCATTTTTATGTTGAAATTTATGGGAAGATCGGGGTTCTGATGGGCGGGATTGACAGCTCTGCCCACGTAGAAGTTGATGTCCGTCGCTTCCTCAAACAAAAGTCGGCTGATAAGAGAAGCTCCGTCCTTCTTGAAATTCCATTCCTCGTAAAGTCCATTCTCTCCAAGATAGTCCTTGGCGTACTGAATGACTTTATTCATTGTAATAACGCCCTCGGTTACGAGATCTACGCCTTCGATGTGTGCAATAGGAGGAACGTCGCTACGCTCAAACTTCAAGCTTGCCTGAACAGGCTTGCCGAGATACTTCGCTGCGATAGACGAGGTTGTACCTCCGCAGATGATATGCTTTCCTTCCTTCGAGAAGAACAGCGACATCATTCGGTTTGCATCGTCACGGTTGGAGGGCGGGCCGAACAGAATGTTCATAGGCTCTCGCTTACGAATCTTTACAACGCAGGCGGTAGTATCATCACCGGGCTTGTGACCGTAGAGCTTATCGCACTCATCAACAAGCATAGTGGAAAGGTTTTTTGCGGTGAATCCGCCCGCCACACAAGCGACCATATACTCCGCAATATCATCACGCTTCCAACCGAAGTTGTATTTTCCACCCATGCCTGCGTGAGGACAGCCGTCGCTCATAGCGATAAACACGTCATCCTCTCTGAGCTTGATGGTGGACTTATATATTTTTTTGCCGCCGATGTTCATTTCGGTCTTGGGGTAATCGTAAATATCGTAGCCTCTTATTACGATCACCTGAGGATTGTCGTACTGTATGATCTCAGCTATTTCATTATTCTTTAGATGAATAATGGTAAACGTGGAATATGCCACGCCTCGCACCGAGCAAACGGGAAGAGTTGCGGCTATGGTAGACACACATTCCTCAATGGGAAGTCCCGCCGCCATCATTGTGGAGATGATCTTTGAGGTAAGGGTGGAGAGGATGCTTGCTTTAACGCCCGAGCCAAGACCGTCAGCTAACACGATGACGGTTGAATTTTCGTTTTCCTCTACGATGTCTACGTGGTCACCGCAAAGCTCCTCGCCGACGTGATTGATGCTTTTATATCCGATATCTGCACACAAATCATTCATCGTCGATCGACTCCTTTAGCTTGGTCAGTGCGATCTTGGTCTCTGCAGCGGTCTCACCGAGCAGGGACGCGATCTCCTGAACAATTCGCATTTGCTTTTCCACAACGGTATCGGCAACCTCAACGGTCTGCTTATTGATTCTTGCTTTCTTCTCTCTGTCGGCTTCCTCGTCGGTAATATCACGCATAATGCCGATCAGCATACGGGAATCGGGATCGTAAACCACGGTCTGCTCCACGTATTTTTTGTATTCCGCAAGATACGTGCGCTGATCGCGTACCGTTCTGCCGCTGCTCTTGACCTGAACGAAGACCGAAGGGTCAAGAATGCGGACAACAGGCTCGCCGAGCACGTC
>CAYXAC010000071.1:0-6614 GCA_964463025.1 uncultured Ruminococcus sp. | reverse complement strand
AGGTTATATCAGAAAGGCTAGTACATCCCGAAAAAGCATACTGCTCTATTGTCTTCACTCCATTACCGATATCAACTGTTCTAACAGTAGAATTTTGGAATGCAGAGGTACCTATCGACGTAACAGAATCAGGAATCGTTATCTCATAAAGAGATATGCAATTTTGGAATGTGTATGAACTTATCGAAGCAAGAGAATTACTGAGTTTTACAGTATTCAAGCTACTACAGCCGCTGAAAGCAGATTCGCCTATATAAGTAACAGTATTGGGAACACTAATAGATGCAAGACTAATACACGCTGAAAAAGCACTGGCATTGATATTAACAAGTCCGTCATTTAGCACAGCAGTTTTTAACGATGTGCAGCTTTGGAAAGCGCTATTGCCAATGGTAACGACAGACGTTGGAATCGTGATTGATTCAACGCTGCTACAACCCGAGAATGCGGAAGTTCCAATAGTAACAACATTCGTACCTATAGCAACGTCTTTCAAATTTGTACAAGTAGCAAAAGCACTAGAGCCTACAGTTGAAACACCGTCATCAATTTTCACTCTTAAAAGATTAGTACAAGCATAGAAAGCACGAGAGCCTATAGTTTCTACGCTTTCACTGATTGTAACACTCTCAATAGACTCGCACCATCTAAATGCTTCGCTATTAATTGATGTTACCCCCTCGGGAATAACAAGGTCGGTTACTATCTCACCGTCAAAACAAAGATTTGTTGCGTAATAGAAGGGGCGGCTGTCATAATTGGATGAATGGCTAGAATTGCCATAATATTCAAACGTAATGCCGCACCAGCTTGCAATATCCTCTATATGTACGTTTTTAAGCGATGTGCATTCCTGGAATGCATACAGTCTGATATAATTTAACGAACTGCCAAAGGTTATATCAGAAAGGCTAGTACATCCCGAAAAAGCATACTGCTCTATTGTCTTGACGCCGTTGCCGATATTCACGCTTCTAAGGCTTATGCAACCTGAAAATGCACGCTGGCCTATTGAAGTAACGCTATCAGGAATACCAATACTTCTTATGGTAATACAATCCTTGAAAGCATTACTTGAAATAGCAGTTACGGGATATCCGTCGTATTCAGCGGGAATATTAATATATCGCTCGATGCAACTACCAATACCCGTAACGCTATACGTAGTAGCATCTGAATTAAAGGTAAACTGCAAGCCTTCGCTCGCTTCCTTTGCCTTGCATACTATGCAAGAGCCATCAGAAAAACTGTGATCCACAATGGGAGATTCCATACTTATTCTGGAAAGCTCCTCGTTACATATAGAACAGTAAATTACCTTTTCATAGCTTCCGTACGCAAGGCATGTAGCAGGAACTTCATTTTCATTTACAGGTTCAGCCGCTTTGTGAACATGCACGGAATCTTCTTCCTCTTTTCCCTCTTCGTCAGAGGTTGGCGGTATAGTATCATCAGGAATTGTATCCGATGATCCATCTGTCGATTCGTTCGATGAACCATTGTCAGGTTCTTCGGGGTTATGCTGACTACACGCAGTAAACACACACATGCACAAAATCAGCATTGCAAGCAAACTTACAAATTTTTTCATTGTCTTTTCTCCTTTTTCTTTTTTCGGTAATATTCTCTTTGAAAGCGCTTGATTTGAGCACAAACAAAAAGTGCGCGGCATAAGCCACGCACCGAAAAACGCAAGCTCCATGCCGCGACGCAAACTTTTTTAACACTACCACATAAAATGGGAAAAGCATACAAAAAGGGAGCATACATTTTTGCCAGAAAGGAAAAAAGGTATACTTATCCCATGCTTATTCATGGTAGTGTTGTGTTATTCAGTTTACGTCGCAAAAGTATTTTAGCATATTTTGTTCTGATTGTAAACACTTTTTATAAAATTTTTATAAAAAAAAAAGGAAAACCTTGCTTTGTGCTTGGTTTTCCTATGTTTTTCTTTATATTTTAGTTTTAAGTCTTTCTATATAATAAGGAAGAGCTTCTTCGAAGTTGACACCGTAGGTGCGGCGGTTCTCGTCCTGCATAGTGAGCTTGATGCACTCGAGGGTGTAGTCAACGGCTACGGCAAGCGCACTCTCAACCGAGTGACCCTGCATCATAGCGCCGAGGGTCGCAGAAGCGAAAATGTCACCCGTGCCGTGATAGGCTACCGGCATTCTGTCGTTGAAGTAGGAGAAATAGGTGTCGGTTGTGCTATCATAGGAATAAACACCCAGCTTCTCGGGGTCGAATGATATGCCCGTAAGCGCGGCACGCTTTGCACCGAGGTCGGTGAGTTTCTTTAGAATATCGCGTATGTAGTCCTCATCGTAACCCTCGGGATAAGGGATATCAAGCATAAAGCAGGCTTCGGTGAGATTTGGTACTACCAGGTCGGCTTTTGCCGTAAGACCTGCCATAGCTCTGGCAAAGTCAGGGGTAAAGCCCGTGTAAAGCTTGCCGTTATCCGCCATAGCGGGATCAATTACAACGGCACATTTGTCGGTCTTGTGTCTTTCAATAAGGTCAGACACGAGAGATAGCTGACGAAACGAGCCGAGATAGCCGGTGTATACAGCGTCAAAGTCGATTGAGAGCTCCTCGAACGCCTTGGAAATCTTCTCAATCTCTCCTGTAAGGTCACAGAAGGTGAACTTTGGGAATGCCGTGTGTGTGGAAAGTACTGCGGTAGGCAATACACCAGCCTCAACTCCTGCTGCCGAAATTATGGGCATAGCTACTGTGAGCGAGCATCTGCCAACGCAGGAAATGTCTTGTACGGTGAGTATTCTTTTCATTGTTTTTCTCCTTTTTATATGTCCTCTATTTGAAGCTGTGCGCCGAGGGCGCATAGTTTTTCTGCTAATTTCTCATATCCGCGAAGAATTATCTCTGCGGAGTGTATCTCGCTTCTGCCATCTGCAGCCAAGGCGCAAAGAAGGCATGCCGCGCCTCCGCGAAGGTCGGGGACTGTGACTGCGGCAGGCTTGATGCTTGACGGGTTAATTTGCGCACGGTTGTACGAAACGGTGGAGTCAATTCCAAACGCAGAGAGCGTGCCAAGATAGCCAAATCTCGTTTGCCAGACGGTGTCTGTGATATCACCGCCCGCATATTTTGCCATAAGCGGCGCAATAATCGGTTGCAGGTCTGTAGGAAATGCGGGATAGGGGGCAGCTGTCACCGATATATATTCTCCCCTGCCCGTAAGGCGCGAGGTTACCGAGTCTTCATTTATGATATTCTCTGCGCCGAGTACGGAGAGCGAATCGAGAAAGGCGCGCATATCACGCGTGGGGCAGTTATTCACCCTAACCGCACCGTCTGTCATAAGAGAAGCGGCAAGGTAGCTGCCTGCCTCTATCATATCGCCGATAACGGTGATTCTGCCTCCGTGAAGCTCCCTGCCCTTTATTCTTATCTCGTTATCGTCGCGCTCAATGCTCGCGCCCGCGGAGATAAGAAAGTCGATAAGCGCATCTATGTGAGGCTCGGTGGCGAATCCGCGAATCTTCGTCTCGCCCTCTGACGTGGCGGCAAGAATAATAGCGTTTACGGTAGCACCGACCGACTGCTTGGCAAATGAAATCTCACTTCCCGAAAGCTTTCTCGCGGTTACTCTATCCTCACTTATATTCGCTCCGAGAGCGCGGCAGGCATCAAGGTGCATATCTATCGGGCGAGAGGCGAAATTACAGCCGCCAAACGAGGATAGCCTGCACTCGCCGAAACGCGCAAGGCAGGAGCCGATAAGATAGGTCGAGGCGCGGATTTTCGATACCAATGACTCGTCGGGCGCGCGATAAGCAAGCTCACGCGTGTCGATATAGGTGAGATCGCCCGATCGAGTTACCCTAGCGCCGAAGCCACGTATGATCTCAAGCGCAACACGCACGTCGCCAATATCGGGCAGACGGCAAATCTCCGAAATTCCTTGGGTGATAACGCTAGCAAAAATAATTGGCAGGGCGGCATTCTTCGAGCCGCTGACGCTCACATCGCCAACCAGGCGAGAGGGTCCTTTAACTATGATTCTTTTCATACTCGCTCCCAAGCCGATAATAATTGATACAGTTATATTATTCGGGAGGCGAGATTTGGTTACTTTTTCATTTCAAAATATGCAACGACCAGCTCAACGACCTGACTGTAGCTGATCACTCCGTCGGTGCCGTTGGATTCGAGGTAAAGGTCGTTTACCCACTCGGAAATGTCGGCTATAATAGTGTCCCCGTATTTTGCCGTCACGGCATTTGAGGCGCGGATATCGGTCAGGGCGGAGTCTGCAAGTCCATCGGCAATAGCGTAGTAGGTATCGCGGTTGGTCTTATAAAGGGCAGACGCAAAGTAGCTGTACATATTGAGCGCGGCACTGTACCGAAGATTAGCATCATCAGAAGTAGAGGTGATGAGATAGGCTATGAAATTCGCCTCATTCTCACGCAGGATTCCACGCTGATGCGACATCTCGTGTGCGGCGGTGAAGATGGTATCGAATGCGGGATAGGCAGTGTTTACATTCGCCTCGCCCGTAATATAGGTGTAAATACCCGTGATGCGAAGATATGACATCGGGTTGCCGAATTTAACGCCCTTTGCATTACTCTCAAAGTTTGCAGGCAGACCGTACTCGGCTTCGAGCGCGGAATAAGAGCTGTAAATCTTTTCGCTGAGCTCGGGATAGCTGTATTCGGGGTCGAAAACACCGCTTTCGTTTCTCGGCACGCTATCCGCAAGAGAGTTCACCTCGTCGCGAAGTGATGTCATCACCTCGGCAAGATTCTCTGCGGTAATCTCTGTATCGGGGAGCGACATCTGCTCGGAAAGCGGAGTCGTCCTGTATCCAATACCGAGCGCCAGAATATGCCCCGAATAAATGAGCAGAACGGTGGCAAGAAGGTTAATAACAAAGCGACGCCTGCCGTACTTGTCAGAAAAGGCACAGATTCCTCTGTAAATAACAAAAAAGATGATAAGCGGTATAAATAAAACGATTAATTCAAAAAGCGAGAACGGGAACAAATCACCAAAGCTCGCCATAATTCTGCGAAAGTCCTGCGAGAGCGTAGAGTTGATAAAATCCGCCGCGCGAGACGATAGCTCCGCAGACACCGCCAGCACTAAAATAGCAACGAATATTACACCGCAGGCGCGTGCAAACAACGATATTATTCTTTTGTTTCTTTTTCTCATTTTGCACCTACTTTTTGCTATTTTTTAATTAAATGCTATGTATAGTTTACTTTTTGAATAAAATATCGATATTTCTGCTGATTGTCGCGCGCTTTCTCCAAGCGAATGCGCGGAGAGAAAATTCATCGTCAGACATTGAATCAAGCCTCTCACGAGTCAGCTCCGTAATGACGTCACGGTAGAAAAATGCTATCGGTGTTCTTACCCTATCTCTGTTGTGTGGACAGACGATCTGGCACACATCGCATCCCCAGAGGGTGTTATATTCTCGCATAAGAGCGCATTCTGCGTCTGTAAGCTCGCCCTTTTGCTGTGTAATAGCCGAAAGGCAGGAATCTCCCTCGCCGCGAAGAATGCCCGTCGGGCAGGCACGCTTGCAAGCACCGCAATGCTCGCAACGCTCTATAGGCTTCGGTGCCTCTAGACCGAGCAGCTCGGGCGGAATATCGCTGATCAAGTCGCCGACGAATACGAAGCTGCCGTATTTTTCATTTAATATAAGTCCGTTGTCGCCCGCTATACCGAGACCTGCAATAAGCGCAGCGTGGCGCTCGTCTATCGGACTGTGGTCTCCGTAGCCCTTGATGCTCGCCGTGGGAAATTTCTCTAAAAGTAAATTCGTAAGACCGTCGTTGATTTCCTTAATCGCAATATGATAGTCAAGCGAGGCGGCATAACGCGAAAGATTAACGGTCTCACCCGTGTAATAGGGAACGAGATATACTATAACGCTTCGCGGCTCAAAGCCTGCGCGCTCGATAATCCGCTTGCCTGTTTCGATACAGTCGGAATAGTCGAGGGTACAAAAATATTCTACGCCTTTTGAGATAAAATATTCCTTCAGCATTCTCTTCTCCCTTTTTTGTATTTATTATATGATTATACACCCTATTTTCCAAAATTGCAAGATATTTCTTGACTTTATGCGTGCGCAATGTTATAATATTTTTATTGAATAAATTTTGAAAGGTGTATTCAGGTTCATGAAACTTAACATGGGACTGCTTTTTAATCTGGTAAATAACGGTATCGTAGGCGAGGAATGGCACAGTTTGCTTCTTATAGGCTTCGTTCTCGTTTCGATTATTGCAGCCTACCTTCTCGGCAGTATAAATTCGGCTATTATCGTTTCGCGCGTTTTCTACGGTGAGGACGTGCGTACCAAGGGCAGTGGCAACGCAGGACTCACCAATATGGTTCGTAATTACGGCAAGAAGGGCGCGCTTCTCACGCTCTTCGGTGACATTTCTAAGGCTGTGGTAGCAATTCTCTTTACCGCTTTTCTTCTCGGCTTCGACTACAAAGTTGGCGTTGGTCTCAACGGATACTGCTATCTTGCAAGCGTTTTCGTAGCGCTTGGCCACGTATTCCCAATCTATTATAACTTCAAGGGCGGCAAGGGAGTTCTTGTAACGGCAACGGCGGCC
>CAYXAC010000070.1:0-6683 GCA_964463025.1 uncultured Ruminococcus sp. | reverse complement strand
AATCTTACTTTTCAGCATACTCCGCAGAGGTTACACAGAGGTAGCGTTACCTGAAACCAGCGCGTCTGCCGTTCCGCCACACCTGCAATTTTTAGTTTTTCGTCCTCTATTTTTACACGGCGAGGACTCCGAGACGGTGCTTGCTTTAAGTCAGACTTTTTCAGCATACTCCGCAAATTGTTAGGGTCCCGTTCGTGCGGGACCCTAATATTATAACATAAGCTTTTTCGCTTGTCAAGCGGATTTTATTTATTTTGCTTGTCTTTTGTATATTTCCCTGAACTGCGAGATCGCCGAGGCAAAGTCCTCGATCGCACCGTCGACTACGCTCGGGTCGGTCATATCAATGCCTGCGACGAGCAGACTCTCGATAGGCGATTTTGAATCGCCACACTTGAGGAAGTCGATATATTTATCAACGTATGCCGCGCCCTCGGTTTCAATGCGCTTTACTATTGCACTCGCTGCTGAGATACAGGTAGCATACTTATAGACGTAAAAATTATAATAGAAATGAGGAATGCGCATCCACACATAAGCTATCTGCTTATCCTTTGCAACCTTCGGGCCGAAGTAGGCGCGAATGAGCTTCATATACATACCCGAGATAACCTCTGCGGTAAGCGGCTCGCCCTTCTCGATTAGCGCGTGAGCGTTCTTCTCGAACTCCGCAAACATCGTCTGTCTGTAGAGAGTTCCCTTGTAGGTTTCCATAAGTCCGTTGAGGATAGAAAGCTTCTCGCTGTCGCTCTCGCATTCAGCGAGTTTCTTATGAGCGAGGAGTAATTCATTAACTGTCGATGCCACCTCAGCAACGAATATAGTATATCTCGCCTCGTGCGGGGGATTGTACTTCGTCGAGAAGTAGGAATGCATCGAGTGACCTGCCTCGTGAGCGAGTACAGACACATCCTCAAGGCTATCCGCATAATTTAAGAGAATATAAGGCTCGGTCGATGGACAGCTCGCACTGAATGCGCCGCCCTGCTTGCCCTTCGAGGGGTAAACGTCAACCCAGCCGCGCACCTTGAGTCCGTCGGAAAGGGTGTTGTAATACTCGTCGCCAAGCACCTTTACAGCATCAAGCACTTCGTCAACCGCCTGTTCGTAGGTATACTCGCTCTCGCACTCTGAAACAAGCGGAGCGTAGACGTCGTACATATGAAGTTTCTCAACGCCGAGCACTTCGCGCTTGAGCTCATAGTAATCGTGAATTACAGGAAGCGACGCGCGCACAGATTTGATAAGGCTGTTATAAATCTTCGGTGTAACCTCGTCGGCAAAAACAGATGCTTCAAGCGAGCTCTTGTAGCCGCGAAGCTTAGCAAGAGTGCATCTTTCCTTAACGTATCCCTCGTAGGTGGTGGCAAAGGTGTTGCCAAACTGCTCGTAGGTCTTATAAAGAGTCTGGAAGGCAGAGCGTCTGACCCTGCGGTCAGACTTCATAAGAGTCGGCACGTAATTGACGTCGGTAAGCTGGAAAAACTTGCCGTTTTCGTCGCGAATTCTGCCAAATTGTAAATCAGAGTTTGCAAAAATGCCTCTGATGCCCTCGTGACTGTTCAGACAGTCACCCATTCCTGCGATTAATTTTTCACACTCATCAGAGAGAGTATGAGGCTTCTCGCGCATAACCTTGAATATCATACGGCGGTAATTCTCAAGCTCCGGTTCTTCCTTATACCAGGCATCAACCGTCTTTTCATCAAGGCGGAGAATATAGGGCGAAACGAACCAGGATGCCGCATCTGCCGCCGCCGCAAGGGTGCGGACTCTGCCCTCTCTCGCCTGCGCGGAGTTGTTCGAGGTATCGGTAGCAAAGGTGAGGTGGGAGAAGCTCCAGAGCTTATTTATCTTCTCGCCGAGAGTAACCGAATCCTTGAGCGCAGCGAGGAGTGCTGTAGCACTATCGCACATAGTCTTCTCGTGCTTCGGGATCTCCTTAATCAGTGCCTCAGCCTCGTCGAAGTCAGCCTTGAAGGCTGCCTCATCGGGATAAATTTTGGTTAAATCCCATTTGTATTTTTGGTCTATATCTTTTCTATCCTTCATTTTTCTTTCCTTTTTTTGCAAAATTATTACTATAAAATCCGCAGATTTTTTTAGTTTTCTGCGGATTTTTGCTTATTTTGTAAATAATTTTTTACCTTTTTCTATAATCTGATTAGCAACATCGGCAGGCTTAAGTCTATATTCCTTAACCATTCTCTCAATCAAACCGCGCAGCATATAAGGTGCAGGCTCAATCATTGGCTTTATAAATTTTGTGACACCGAGGCCGTATTCGAGAATAAAGCTCTTGATTGCTCTCGGGAATCCCGAGGAATCATCGCAAAGCATACCCATATATTTGTCGTCTGCAAGGCTGATTTCGATAGCTATATCAAGCATCATCTCAAGCGTTGCGCCGAGGATAGCCTTTTCAAGCTTCTCGGGAGCGAGATCGAGCTCGTCGTCGTTCTCCATTCGATCTTCGACGCTCTTTTTATACTGTTCGTAAACGTTGTCAAAACGAAGCTGCGAGGTTTTGAGATAATTCATGCAAAGCTCATAGATGAGCGCCGTCTTCTCCGATTGTGTACTGCGGTTAAGCGCGCACATTCTGATATGATTTGCTATATCAATTCTCGTTTTCTGATCCTCTGGAAGCCCGCCAATGCAAATGAACACGCCGGTTGCGTCCTCTTGCTCGGCGCGCCCGGTCAGCTCGGTATATTTCAACACTCTCTCATACTGCTCCGCCTCGCAAAGCGCGGAATTCTCTCCCACGTATTTGATAAGCAAATCTATGCCTTCCTTGCCGTATTTAACCTTAAATACGTCGTAGAAGCTGTAAATCACAGCGGGGTAAATCAGTTTTTCGCAAAGCAGGCGGTAAAGCTCCTCTGGAAGCAGGCGCTTTGCCTCGGCATCTGCCGAAAGAAAATCATAGAGCGTTGCCTGCACGTCAAGGAGAAGCGAGGATGTGCCGACAATGAATTTCTCAAGCACATCTGCCGTAATGTCAGGCACCGTTTTGCATATATGAATAATCTTTTTTAGCTTCTGATAGGAGCTTTGCGCATTAATAAGCTGCGTGTACTCATACGTGACCACGCTGTCCTTCCAATGAGTAAAGACAAGCTTTATTACTATATCCTCCGAGAAGCCGGGGAAATAGGTCAAAATCGGGAGCAAAAGATGCGACTCGCGCTTGTAATCCTCCGAGAGATACTCAATAATTTTATTGTTAATTGCGTCAATAAGCTCCTGGCGCTCGCCGCCCAAGTGCTTGTTGATAAACCAAACTGTAAGCGAGGAGAGTCTGTCGCATTCGGGAATCATCTCAACAAGAGATGCGTAAATTTTAACCCTCTGCTCCTTGGACATAGCCTCGTAGCGACTGTCGAGAATAGACATTATTCTGTCCTGCACGGCGGGGGTGCGGACCGAAAGCAAAAGCTTTTGCAAAATCACGTTCTGCGTCGCCCGGGGCTCGGAATCGAAGTTGGAGTCGAAAAAGCCGAGAATCTCGTTCTGCAAAAATCCGCCGTAGAACACGCGCGCGAGGTCATCGTTGATTATCGCCTTGACCTCGTCGGTTTCCTCGGAGTAATTATTCTTGATAAGCCTGAAAAGTCTCTCACGCATCACGTCGGTGTGAATAAGGTTGAGCATAACACCGAGCGCAACTCGCTTGGCAGGTACACTGTCACCGGGATAAAGCTCGCTGAGCTTCTTAAAAATCATCGTAGGAATAGGCACACTTGCCTTCGCGTATCTATCAAGGCATTTGTATGCGCGCTCGCGGTAATCGTCGGTCAACGCCTCGCGGTATTTCTCGTAAACCGAGAAGAACTCGACTATCATATTATCGTTTGGAAGCACCGATTCCTCAACGAAGAAACCGCTGCACTGCCAGAACATAAATATAAGCTCGTTGAGCATTGCAAGATTCAGCGCCCTATCCTCATAGGTAGCGAGTATTCTCGCCGTATAGATGTGGAATGCATCTCTTACGGTAGGGTTGTCAAAGAGCGAATAGAGGAAGCCGACAAGCGGCCTGTTCATCTCAAAATCCACGCCCATGCCCGCGACCGTGCTTGCAGAAAAGTCGAAGCACACCGCACCGTCTGCTACGTTCATACGGCAGTCGCTGCTAACGCACTTGAGTCTGAACTCGGGGTAATGGCTCTGATCACCGACGAAGGTCACGAAGGAAAGCAGCTCGCGCATATTGTAAGGCAACACGTTCATCACCGCGCTGATAAGCTCAAGTGCCTCTGCCGAGGCACGCTTATCGTCAACGGGCAAACGGAAATATATCTGATTCCCCTTGCCGCAAAGCGAGGCAACTATCGCGTAAAGAAAGCGCGCGAGCATCTCGGGATTATAACGCGAGGTGACCTTTGCCACACTCGACACCGGTCTTGGAACGTACGCACTCTGCGCGAGTGCGCGATTTGGAGCCGCGTTCGGCGCAGTAATTTTGAAGCCGGAGACATCGCGAACGAACATCTGCGGATTAAAGGAGAGCGCCGCAGGATTGGCAAAAATTTTCGAACGATCCTCATCGTTAAGCACGAGCGAGTGAACGAGATAGGCACTCCTCTCCCCCGTGTAATCAAGAGGAAGATATGTGAGAGCCGATTGCACGGTTTTGCCCGAAGGAAGCAGAATCTGGGAATACACGGTAGGAATCTCTGCACGCCTGATTTTGCCTGCATCGTGCTTGTTCAGCTTGTCGGCGTAAACAGGCGAAAGCTCACCGAGAATGAGATCTCTGTCAAGCTCGGCAGAATGCGCGAAGGTGTCAAAGCTGTCAATTTTGTTAAAAACGCTGATTCGTGCAGGTACGCGCGAATAAAAATGCTGGTATGCCATAATTGCCTCCTTTCTCGATTTTGTTATCTAAATAATTATATCAAATAAAATATATTTTGTCAATATGGTCGAGGATTAAAATATAGCGTTAAAATCCGCTGATTGGCAGGTCTTCGTTGTCCTCGCCCTTGGTGATTTTCAGGATTTTTACATAGTAGGACATCGTTTCGCTTACCTTGACGAGAACGCGGTCGCCCTCCTTGTGTCCCATGAGCGCAGAGCCGAGCGGCGACTCCTTGCTGACAAAGCCCAAGAGAGAATTCTGACGCAGAGTGGTGACTATCTGGATCTCCTTATCGGCACTAATTTTCTCGTTGTGAATCAGCACGCGGTCGAAGAGGCAGACCTCGTCGGAGGCGTCCTTTATCTCTATAACCTTGGCGGTTCTTATCATGTTTTCAAGGTAGCGGATGCGGCTCTCGTTCTTGCGCTTTGCCCTTTTTGCCTCCTTGTATTCCGCATTCTCGGAGAGGTCGCCGAACTCGCGCGTGCGCTTCAACTCTGCGCCAAGCTCGGGAGCGAGCTTAACCTTGCGGTACTCGATTTCCTCCTCCATTTTCTTTATATCAACTTGAGTTAATTCGTCGTACATTTTGAAATTACCTTTCGGGTATTAAATCGGGCTGCCTAACCGACAGCCCGATGAATCTTTTTTAAAAATTAAAGTGCGTTTACAATTGCGAGAGTATCTCTTGCTATTACAAGCTCCTCGTTGGTGGGAATAACGAATACCTTGATGGGTGAATCGGGAGTAGAAATCTCTACCTCCTCGCCTCTGATCTTGTTCTTCTCCGCGTCAATCTTAACACCGAGGAATGCGAGCTGCTCGCCAAGATTTGCTCTGTAATGACCTGCGTTCTCACCGATACCGCCGGTGAATACGATAGCGTCCGCACCGCCCATAGCTACTATGTAAGAGCCTACGTTCTTTGCAATCTGGTGAGAATACATAGCCTCACAGAGAATTGCTCTTGCGTC
The DNA here is from genome assembly GCA_964463025.1 of uncultured Ruminococcus sp. Lineage (GTDB taxonomy): Bacteria > Bacillota > Clostridia > Oscillospirales > CAG-272 > UBA1740. The sequence goes on along the minus strand of CAYXAC010000070.1, from coordinate 842 downwards.
ACCCGACTCTGCAAGTCTGCCGATCTCCTGGTTGTCGCTGGTCTTGCCGGAAATACCGAGCATACCCGACTTCTTGTTCATCATCTTGTCGATATCGTCGGCGGTGGTAAGCTCGCCCTTGCGCATAAGGTAAGGAATGATAGCGGGATCGATGTTGCCCGAACGAGTACCCATCATAATGCCCTCGAGAGGAGTAACACCCATCGAGGTGTCGAAGCACTTACCGCCCTTTACAGCCGCAAAGGAAGCACCGTTGCCAAGATGGCAGGTGACAACGTTGCACTCGGATGCAGACTTACCAAGCATAGCAATAGCCCTCTCGCTTACATAGCGGTGAGAGGTGCCGTGGAAGCCGTAGCGGCGAATCTTATACTTTTCATAATACTCGTAAGGAAGAGCGTACATATATGACGCCTCGGGCATAGTCTGGTGGAATGCGGTATCGAATACTGCAACTTGGGGAACGCCCATAAGCTTTTCGCAAACAACAATGCCGTTAAGGTTAGCGGGGTTGTGAAGGGGTGCAAGGTCAGCGCACTCTGCGATAATCTCCTTAACCTCGTCGGTTACGAGAACCGAGGAAGCGAACTTCTCACCGCCGTGAACAACTCTGTGACCAACCGCGCCGATTTCGGAAACCGACTTGATAACGCCAAGCTTCTCGTCTACAAGAGTGTTAAGCACAAGCGCAAGAGCCTCTGCGTGAGTAGGCATAGAGATAGCAGCCTTGTAAGCCTCTCTGCCGGGAACCTTGAACTTGAAGCCCGACTTACCGCCGATCTCCTCGCAGATACCCTTTGCAATTACCTGCTCGTTGTCCATATCGATAAGCTGGAACTTGA
>CAYXAC010000069.1:0-6737 GCA_964463025.1 uncultured Ruminococcus sp. | reverse complement strand
GCCGCCGTACTCAAGGAAGGAGGAGTTGTGATAGTACTCTGTCATACCCGTCTTGGCAAAGCAGAAGGTTATCTCCGCCTTGAGCTTATAATCGGGCATATCCTCGCGGTCGCGTCCCTTGGTTTCGAGATTCCAGAGAACCGGCTGGGTTGTCGCAATTCCCTCGGTAATCTCGGCAATATAGTCGGCTACACCGCGCTCGTAATAGAACTCGGATTTGTCAAACTTGCCCTTCTCGTTTTCAACCTCAAGAATAAACCTGATACCTGCATTTACAAACGCCTGACGGCGAAGCGTTGCAGAGAGAAACTCGACAGGAATATCGATCCCCTTAAAGACCTCAAGGTCTGGGCGCCACTTAATGATAGTGCCTCGGCGCTTCATTCCGGGCTCGATATCGGTTACTGAAAGCGTTCCCTTGACCTTACCCTTTTTGAAGTTGATCTCGGAGAGAGTTTTTCCGTTGTAAGAGCTAACGCTCATATATTCCGAGGAATACTGCGTGGCGGTTGCGCCAAGTCCGTTAAGACCGAGCGAGAACTCATAGGCTGAATTGCCGTCGTTGTTATCGTACTTGCCACCCGCGTAAAGCTCGCAGAAAACAAGCTCCCAGTTGTATCGCTTTTCCTTTTCGTTATATCCCAGCGGCACGCCTCGTCCAAAGTCCTCGACCTCAATGGAAAGGTCGCGGTATTTCTTGACGATTATCTTGTCGCCGTAGCCTTCTCTTGCCTCGTCAACCGAATTCGCAAGTATCTCAATGAAGGAGTGCTGACAGCCGATCAGGTCGTCTGAACCAAAGATAACCGCAGGCCTTTTTCTGACTCTGTCGGCACCCTTGAGGCTCTTTATACTTTGATCGTCGTATTCTTTTTTCGCTATTTTAGTTGCCACTTTCATTCCTCCCGTATTTTTCCAAAGTACATTATAACACGCGCGTGTCAATTTGTCAAGAATTAAAAAATGTGTATTTTTCTTGACATTACGATTAAAGAGTGGTATACTTTTACTAAAAAATGCAAGGAGGGGGTATGGAAAAAATAGTTGAATCCAGAGCGTTTGGCAACGGTTTCCCCATGCTGATGCGCGACTATCTACGCTCGCTAGGCCTCTCTACCGCCGTTATCAAGGATGCGAAGCGAACGGGAATTCTCTTGAACGGTAAGACTGTTACCGTCAGAGCTACGGTAAATTCGGGCGATCTCATTGAGGTATTCGTTGCCGATGCAAAAAGCGAGGGAATACCACCCATGGATATACCAATAACAGTGCTATATGAGGATGACGACTTGCTTGCAGTGGATAAGCCGACAAATATGCCGACTCACCCGTCAAAGGGTAACAACCTCCCTACCCTTGCCAACGCAGTTATGGGTTACTATGGCGGTAATTTCGTATTTCGCTCGGTAAACAGACTGGATAGAGATACTTCGGGAATCGTAATTATCGCAAAGAACAGAATTGCAGCATCGAGTATGTCGCTTGATATGAAGCGCGGTCTGTGGAAAAAGAAATATCACGCGCTCGTCGACGGGATTCCTGAAAGGACTAGCGGAATAATTGATGCACCTATTGAGCGCGTCAGCGAGGGGAATATAAAAAGAACTGTGCGCGAGGACGGCAAGCGTGCGATTACCGAGTATAAGCTGATCGAAGCTAGAGGTGATTCTGCCCTACTGGAGATAGAGCTTAAAACCGGCAGAACGCATCAGATAAGAGTGCACATGGCGCATATCGGGCATCCGCTTGTGTCGGATTTTCTGTACGGTACTCCTTCGGAAAATGAGTATTATCTGCGCTGCAAAGAAATAATTTTCCCTCACCCAAAAACCAAAGAAAAGATCGTTATTCGGGCATAAAAACACCGTATTTGTCAACATTTGTTAGCAAATACGGTGTTGTTTTTTAATTTTTAGCTGTTTTCAAGCATTGAAAGGAATGCAGCTTCATCGATGATTTTTACGCCTAAATCCTTAGCTTTCGTAAGCTTGGAGCCTGCCTCCTCGCCCGCGAGAACGTACGAGGTTTTCTTCGATACGCTGCCAGAAACCTTTCCGCCATTTTTCTTGATAATCTCAGAGGCTTGGTCGCGAGTCATAGTCGGGAGAGTGCCAGTGAGAACAAAGGTCAGACCTGCAAAAAGCTCGCCGCGTTCCTCACCGACAGCATCTGTCTTGACTCCGAGCGAAGCAAGGCGGTCAAGGAGTGCCTTGGTGTCAGGACTAGCAAAGAACTCAACGAGGGCGGTGGCGGTGATATCACCAATATCCTTGATAGATATGAAGTCCTCGAAGGTTGCGTTGTATAAATTCTCAAGCGTACGCATTCTGCATGCTATCTCCTCTGCTGCAACCTCGCCAACCTGGCGGATTCCAAGTGCGAAAAGCAGCTTTTCAAGGCCGCGACTTTTCGAGTCGTTTATAGCGTTTACAAGATTTTCGGCACTCTTCTTGCCCATTCGGTCAAGATTCTCAATATCCTCGACTTTTAGGGTATATAGATCGGCAATATCCTTGATTTTTCCGTTAGCTAGAAGCAACTCTACAACCTGCGGGCCGAGGCCGTCAATGTTCATAGCGCCTTTTGAGGCAAAGTGGGTTATACTGCGTGAGGTCTGCGCTGCACAGGCGGGATTCTGACATCTGGTTGCCGCACCCTCGCCGCACTCGTCACGCACTACCGGTGCGCCACAAGAAGGACAAAGTGTCGGCATAGCAAACGGTTGCTCCGTGCCAGTACGCTTCTCGGGAACAGAACGAATAATTTCGGGAATAATCTCGCCCGCCTTGCGAACAACCACGGTGTCGCCAATGCGGATATCACGCTCTGATATAAACTGTGCGTTGTGAAGCGTTGCGCGGGAAACGGTAGTGCCTGCAAGCCTTACGGGCTCAAGGTTGGCGATAGGTGTAAGAACGCCCGTTCTGCCTACCTGAATGTCTACCGAAATCAGCTTAGTTTCCTTCTCTTCAGGGGGATATTTATAGGCAACAGCCCATTTGGGAGTGCTTGTTCCCTCGCCTATCTGAACGCGCTTCTCAAGATTATTAACCTTGACGACTGCACCATCCATATCAAAGGCAAGCTCATCGCGGTGCTCGCCAAGGTAGGCTATGTGCTCCTTCACGGTTTCAAAGCCTTTAGTAGCGATACGATTGGTGACGGTTGTAAAGCCGAGCTCATCAAGTCGGTTAAGAGATTCTATGTGCGTTTTTGGTGTTCTATCATCGGCATAAAGCGAGCCTTCCTGAAGATTAAAGACGAGTATCTCAAGTCTTCTCGATGCGGCAATCTTAGGGTCGAGCTGTCGGAGCGAGCCTGCTGCAGCGTTACGTGGGTTGGCAAAGAGGGGTTGACCTGCCGCTTCCCTCACCTCGTTGAGTTCTGCAAACACGCGCTTGGGCATATATACCTCACCTCTGACCACGAGATACGGTACAGTCTCGTTAAGCTTCAGAGGAATAGACTTAATTGTTTTCAGATTCTCTGTAACATCCTCACCGATATCACCGTCACCTCGCGTAGCGCCTCTCTCGAAAATGCCGTTGCGATATATGAGCGAAACCGAGAGTCCGTCTATTTTAGGCTCAACCGAAAACTCGGTATCCTCGCCACTCTCTGCTGAAATTTTATTTATGAATTCTTCAAGCTCCTCGTAGGAGAAAACGTCGGTAAGGCTGCCCATTCTGACGGAGTGAGTGAATTTCTCAAACCTGTCAAGCGCCTTGCCGCCGACGCGCACGGTGGGCGAGTCGGGAGTTCTTATCTCGGGGAATTCTTCCTCAAGCTCGGTAAGCTCGCGGAACATCATATCGTACTCGTAATCGGATATTTCGGGAGCGTCGTTCTCGTAATAGAGCTTCGAATTATATACTATCTTTGCACGCAGGAATTCGGCGCGCTCATTTGCTTGTTTACGGGTCATTTTTCTTTTCCTTATATATTAAAACTTACCATTTTATTTTACCACGAAGCATCTCTTTTGTCAAGGCGGGATTTTTTTGAATAAAGGGATTCGGATTTTGTCAAAAAAGGCCTGTTTCACCGCGAAATCGCGCGAAAATGAATTTATTTTCGGGATTGACATTCAGCGAAATAAGAGTATAATTGAATTGACTAAAAACATCGAGGTTTTTTATGAAAAGGACAACTCTTGAAAAGCTAAAAAGCTTTGCTTTTCTTAATTTTGGAATACTGCTTCTGGCTGTGGGAATTTACTTCTTCAAGAATCCAAACGGCTTCGCTACAGGCGGTGTCAGCGGTATTTCTATTATACTGCATAACGCTTTTCCTTTGATTTCCGCGACGACGTATATGCTGATAATCAATGTGATACTGCTTATCGTCGGTCTGATTTTCCTCGGCAGAGAGTGCGGTGCTATGACGATATACTGCTCGCTAATGCTATCGTTTGTGACCTGGCTCTTTGAGCTTGTCTTGCCGATTTCGGCCCCCCTTACCACCTATCCTCTACTCGAGCTTATCTACGCGGTGCTGCTCACGGGAATAGGCTCGGCAATTATTTTCAAATGCAAGGCGTCATCGGGTGGTACGGATATTGTCGCGCTGATACTCAAAAAGCACACGAGTATGAACGTTGGCACGGCCCTCCTATGCACCGACTTCGTTATTGCGGCATCGACCTTCTTCGTCACGGCTGACGGATTTGGATTCGATGCACAAACGGGACTTTTCTCTCTGCTCGGTCTTTTTGCAAAGGTATTCGTAGTTGACGATATTATCGACTCCATTAATATGTGTAAATCATTTACGATTATTACCACGAGGCCCGAAGAAATCGAGAATTACATAAAAACGCAGATAAAGCACAGCGCGACTACCTATCATGCAGAGGGCTCGTACTCCCACGAAGATAGACGCGTAATTATGACGGTCTGCCGCAGAAGCGAGGCTATCAGATTGCGCAAAAAGGTATATGAGATTGACCCTCACGCCTTTATGATTATAACCAAAACAAGCGAAATTATGGGCAAGGGCTTCAGAGATAATGTGAACTGAAACATATTTTTAAAGCAGAGAAAAAAGGAGGCAGATTGGGTTTCTGCCTCATTTTTTGTATCATTTATTCAAAATTTTCTCGATTGCGGCAAGCTTAACCGTAAGTGCTAGAATTTTGGTAGCAACCTCAATTTCCTCATCGGTGGGATAGGTGGGCGCTATGCGAAGATTCTTATCCTCGGGGTCGATACCGTAGGGATATGTCGCGCCGACCGAAGTGAGAGTGACGCCTGCATCCTTCATAAGCTCGTATACCCTCTTTGCCGTACCGGGAAGCACGTCGAGCGAGATGAAGTATCCACCTCGCGGCTTGGTCCAGGTGGCAATGCCGAGTCCGTCAAGGGCAGAGAGAGAGTTAAGGGTTATCTCAAACTTCCTACCAATAAACTCGGCAAGCTGCATCATATGCTTGTGTACTGCTTCCTTATCCTTGAAATAGGTGGTATGACGAAGCTGATTAAGCTTGTCGTAGCCGATAGTCTGAACTCCGAGATACTTCGATATCTGATTAAGATTCGCGGGAGATGCCGCCATCATAGCAACACCTGCGCCGGGGAAGGTGATCTTTGAGGTCGAGGAGAAGTAGAATATTCTGTCAAGGTTACCGCACTTCTCTGCCTCCTCGAATATATCAAGCAGGTGGTCGGTTTCCTCACCGAGATCGTGCACGGCGTAGGCGTTGTCCCACATAATTCTAAAGTCGGGAGCAGCGCATTTCATACGCGCAAGGCGACGAACGGTGTCGTCGGAATAAGTATTACCCGTCGGGTTGGAATACTTGGGAACGCACCAGATGCCCTTGACCTTGGGGTCCTTAACCAGTTCCTCAACCATATCCATATCGGGACCGGTGGGAGTCATCGGCACGGACAAAAGCTCGAAGCCGAGATACTCGGTCATCTTGAAGTGTCTGTCGTATCCGGGAACGACGCATATCCATTTTAGTCCCTCCTCTTTGCACCATGGACGCTCAGAGCCGAGAACGCCGAAGAGCATAGCGCGCGAGAGCGTATCATACATAAGCTGAAGCGAGGAATTGCCTCCGACAGCAATGTACTCGGTCTTGACACCGAGAAAGTCGGAAAAGAGCTTTTTCATCTCAGGAATGCCGTCAAGCACTCCGTAGTTACGGCAGTCAACACCGTTTACCGAGAAGCACTTCTCTCTCGGTCTTGCCTCGGAGAGAAGCGGAAGGCTTATGTCAAGCTGATCGGAGTTGGGCTTTCCTCTGGAGAGGTCGAGCCTTCTGCCCATATTTTTATACTCACCGTACTCCTTCATTAAGGAGTCGTATTCTTTTTTAAGTTCTTCTTTTGAGTATTCTGCGTACTTTTTCATTTTGGGCACCTTTTTTTCGACTGTTTTTGCAATAAAAAATTGTCATCTTTCGTTTTTTGATGAAAATTCCTTTTTATTATAGTATATTTTGAAAGTTTTTTCAAGTGATTTTGCAAAATTTATAAAAATTATTTGTCTTTGCCCCCATTTCATGAAATATTTTAAGGTAAGAACGCAAAAACCACATCTATTTTATATAAAAAACTTGACAAATTTCTTTATTTGTTATATAATTTAGGCTGATATTTTATATTTACTTTGAAAGGATTTATACTGTTTTATGGCAGGCAATGCACAGAAGGACAAAAAGTTAGTTACGGAAATTACCGCTATGGACGAGGACTTCGCAAAGTGGTATACCGATATTGTTAAAAAAGCTG
>CAYXAC010000068.1:1483-6826 GCA_964463025.1 uncultured Ruminococcus sp. | reverse complement strand
ATATCTACAAGTACACCCCCGCTTTTCCTGTGCTTAGGAGATTGTGTCGCAACAATTACGGAGGCGTACTGTAGGAGTGCGCTCTGTGTTGGAGCGCACTTTTTTTGTGCGCACGGCTTTTTGAGGCGTGGCAAGTTTCAAGTTCACCGTAACAATGAACAAAAGCCAAAAAATATTTTTTAAGGAGAATTTTTTATGGGAATTGTTATTGGAGTTATTGTTGTTGCTGTATTGGTAGGATATCCCGTACTTAATATGGTAATGAAAAGAAAATCAAAGAATTGTAAGAGCTGTGGTTATAAATATACGGCAGACGATGTCAAATCTTATCGTGGTGAAAAACCAGGTGCTATGAACAAGTCCTTCGTTTACGTAAAGCTTTTATGCCCTAACTGCGGTAATAAAGAAGAAAAGTGCATTGAGGTAGACAACTCTTACGGAATAGAAGACGGCATAATTGAATATTATAAAAATTGATTATGCAAGAACTGTTAAAAACCTATAATCTCTGCCTTGAGGTATGCTCAAATGTCAGAGATAGAATGATTGATGCTATTGAATCCGAAGGAAAAGCGGATGCGGTAGGTGCCTTTGTCAATGATCTTTCTGACGTATCAAACCAACTTGCACAAATGGCTTGTGAACAATGGAATGAACATCATGCATTTCCTTCAACTTGGTCTGATTTTGAATCTTATGGAATTGATATTAGATTTATCGAACAGTGCTATGCAACGAATAATATAAGTGAGATTTCATGGCATTTTATGGAAAAACTCGGATTGTTTGATGCACTGTGCTTAACGAATTCAAAAAACAAACTTTTTGAGATATCAGATCGTGGATATAATATGAAAATATTTGATGAAGATGCATCAATACTTGAAAAGCTTAGATGTGCTCACAGTATTGCTTCTAATCTTGAAGCCGCTACCCAATATTTAAGCTCAATGGGTGACTTTAAGAAAAATGGAGATATTCAGCGATTAAACAAGGAAGCAAATTATGAAAAGTTCAAGCAAAATATTGCTAATATGCAATATACGGATTGTAAGGTAAGATGTAAAAAGGATTGGAATTATCAGCAGCCTCCATTCAGCAAGGAGCCTTGGCCGGTCGCAATACCAACTATTGCCGGTATTGCAGGAGGTTTTATAGGAGGCGCTGTATTGAACTCTGCTATTGGTTCTTCCTTAACTATGATATTGCCTGTTGTCTTACCTATTATTCTTGGTGGTGGTATTCTTACGACTATACTTTTAATAAACAGTAAAGAGGAAAAAGAATATACATTACGAGTAAAATTGTGTAATGATGGAAATGAGAAAAGACTTAGAGAATTCACTGACAATGTATTGAATTCCGTTTCCTACGCGGCATTTGATTACATGATGGACTACTCAGAAAATCTTGAATTCGTCATGGAGAATCTTTCTCAATCTGCTTACAAAATTTTATGTATGCCGGAATTTGATTTTCTTCCGGAGGATTATAAGATTGCTCCGGGTGTTCTCGGTAGATTTATTGACTACTTCAAAAATAAGCGTGTAAGCACTATTAAAGAGGCAATAAATCTCTACATTTCCGAGCGTGACGAGGCTGCGTTCAGAAAAGAAATGAAGGAGCTTGAGCAAAAGCGCATTGCTCAAGAGGCTCGTGATGCAGCTTTGCGACTTAAAAATGAAAAGGAAAGAAATGCACTTATTGCACAGTTATCGAGTGCAGTAAACGACCTTCGACATTCTAATGAAGAAGCAGAAGCACGCAGAAAAGAAGATGCAGAACAACTGAAATCAAGCATAAATGAAGCCAAGGAAAAGAGTGACAAACTTAAATCAGATCTTTCAGATGCAAAGGATGATTTACGAGAACTTAAAAAAGCTTTAGAAAATTAAAAATAGCACAAACAAAATAATAAAAACGAACAGACTATCTCTGTATGGAGATAGTCTGTTTTTTGTAAAGTATAGTCTATATTTGTTTTTCTATCCACGCCATCAGTAGATTGACTATTCTTTCCTGTTCACACTCGCTAAGCTCTCTGCCGCGCGGAACGTTATACCATTTTTCAAGACAACCCCGACAGCAGCAAGCCGTCGCGTGCATAGCCTTGAACGCAGGATGCCCGTGCATTGGTGTTTGCCTGCCGTCATTTGTGGGATTTTTCGGTGCTAATTTCGTGCGAACGAAATCAGATGCGTGCGAACGGATAACCTGGGTTCCCTTTTCGTCAAGGTATGCCCTTTCCTTTTTAGTAAGAGTGAAGCTCGAACGGAATTTGGAATGAGAAAGCCTTGAAAGTGTTTGTTCAATGGTCGACATTAAATTTCGTTAAGAAATCCTTCACCGCAAAGGAGCTTCAAAATCTCGTCAAGGTCTTCGTTATCCTCGTAGGAAAGCGTGATGGTTTTCTTTCTTCCCTTTCCGTCTATCTTAACTTTTCTGCCAAGATGCGACTGCACCTTGATTTCAAGCTCACGGAAGTAGTCGACGATCGGAAGCTCCTCCTTCTCGTTAACCTTGGGCTTTTCGGGCTTATTGAGTCTCTTTACCTCATCCTCGAGAACTCTTACGGAGAGGTCGTTTTCGACAGCAATCTGCGCGAGAAGTATCATATTGTCGCGGTTATTAAGACCTAGCAGTGTTCTTGCGTGACCGGCACTCAGCTCCTTTGAAGCAACGAGAGTCAGTACCTCGTCGGGAAGGTCGAGAAGGCGCACAGTGTTTGCAATAGCGCTACGGCTCTTGCCTACCTTTTTCGCAAGCTCTTCCTGTGTCATATCGTACTCCTCTGCTAGAGATTTGTACGCGAGAGCTTCCTCGAGAGGATTGAGATCCTCACGTTGAATGTTCTCAATAAGGGCAATTTCCGCTGCTTTTTTGTCGTCTTTTTCAATAACGATAGCGGGAATTTCCGACAGTCCTGCGAGCTTTGATGCTCTGAAACGGCGCTCACCGGCGATAATCTGGTATCTTCCCTCACCATATTCTCTTACAAGTATAGGCTGAAGAAGTCCGTTTTCTGCGATAGACTCTGCCAGTTGCTCAAGCGCCTCTTTATCAAAGTATTTTCTGGGCTGATCGCGCTTGGGATCAACGAGCGAAAGCTTGAGGCTGGAAATTCTGTTCTCGCTATGTGTGTTCTCGTCAACTAAGGTATTATCAAGAAATATTGCATCAAGACCTCTACCGAGGCCACTGTTCTTTTTAGCCATATTTGTTCTCCTTTTTACAGAAAAAATATATAATCAAATGTAGAAAAATGTCACAATTCAATATTGGTAAATTTTACCTAATATAAAATAATTTTATAATTATAATATACAAAAGATGCGAAAATGTAAATTAAAATTATAAATATTAAATACTAGTATTAGATATTAATATTAAATACGCATCATCAGTTCTTTTGCAACGGCAGCATACTCGAGAGAGCCTTTACCGTAAGGATCATGGTAGCAAATAGGCTCACCGTAGCCGGGGGCCTCGGAAATTCTTACTGTTCTGGATATTGGAACCTTGAAAAGCTTGTCCGCATAGTACTTTTTAAGTTCTGCGACCACCTGATTTGTCAAAGTAAGTCTACCGTTGTACATTGTGAGGAGAATTCCAACTATCTGAAGACCGGGATTATAGAGATTTTTGATCTTTTTTACGGTATTCAGGAGCTGCGACATACCTTCAAGCGAATAAAATTCGCATTGCATAGGCACAATTATGCCATTAGACACCGATAATGCCTTAACGGTAAGCATACCAAGTGAAGGGGGACAATCAATAAATATATAGTCATAATCGTTTTTTATAGAATCAAGAGCAATTTTTGTGAAATTTGTGCCGCTTTCAAGCTCCGAAAGTTCTACTTCTGCACCTGCAAGCTCAATATTAGCAGGAATCACAGACAAATTCTTGAATCTTGTCTTGATTATTGCCTCTTCTATGTTACAGCGACCAATAATTACGTCGTAAATCGTGTTTTTTATCTTAGATTTCTGCAAACCAAGGCCGCTTGTGGCATTTCCCTGCGGATCCATATCTATCATAAGCACTTTTTTGCCCTTATTTGCAATCTGTGCAGATATATTCACACAGGACGTTGTCTTGCCAACACCACCTTTTTGGTTAGAAAATGATACTATTTTAGCCATTTTTTCCTCCATATAATGAATTTTGAGATAAAAGCATTAAAATACCTCAAAAAAACTTTTCATCATTCATTATACTATAATATAGAGAAAAAGTCAATATTTTTACGTAATATTATCCATAAAATACATATGTTTCACGTGAAACATATAAAATATATCAAAACCACTGTTTCACGTGAAACAGTGGAAATATAAGTTAAAAGTACTGCTATATTGACAATTTAACAAAAATGTAGTATAATATGAAGGTAAAATGATATAAATAAGGTAAAAAATATGGAGAATACTACAAAAATCATACTAATAAGGCATGGTGAGAGCCTTGGAAACGCAAATCGGGCTATTTTAGGGCATACTGACCTAGATTTATCTCCTTTAGGCTACGAACAGGCTCGAACTACTGCTGATTATCTAAAAGATGAAAAAATTGATATAATTTACTCTAGTGACCTGAAAAGAGCCTATAATACTGCCGTTCCGCACGCCAAAATACGAAAAATGGATATAATTTGCTCTGAAAAACTGCGTGAAATGTACGTTGGTGAGTGGGAAAATATGAGATTTGACGATATTATGGCTAAATGGGGAAGGGAGGAGTACGAAGAAAAGTGGAAAAATAATTTCGGTACGTATAGATTTCCGGGCGGTGAAAGCGTTGAGGAGGGCGGAATTCGATTTTATAACGAAATTTTGAGAATAGCATTCGAAAATCCAGGAAAAACTGTGTTAATTGCTGCCCATGCGGCCGTAATCAGAGCGTTTTGGGCTATAATTTCGGGAATTTCGTGGGAAAATCTCGCAAAAACCTACTCTTTTGCCACAAATGCTTCATATTCAGTAGCATATTTTGATGGTCAAAGGATGATACCCGATAGCTATTCCAATGACGCACATCTTAAAATTGTAGGTATTACAGACGTCAATTCGCAATAAAAAAACTAAAAAAACAATAAAATATAAAGTTTAATCTAGGTTTTTAATTAGACTTTGCTCTAATCTTGCGTGTCTATCTAAGGCATTACTGAGGATAATCCTGAGGTTATATCACTTTTTACTTTGAATAAGCAAAAAACGATAATGCGGATAAAACAGAAGTTTGTTTTTATTCACGTATTATCGTTTTTTTGCGAAAAATGTCGATTTTCTAGATAAATGGTAAAAAATACCAAATACTATTAAAATTTGGAGTGAAACA
>CAYXAC010000068.1:0-1473 GCA_964463025.1 uncultured Ruminococcus sp. | reverse complement strand
GTTTTGTCACTTATTAAACAACTTTTTGAAGAAGCTGTGCTTTTTTATTCCGTTATTTTCGCCAAGTGATTCTGCAAAGGCTTTTAGAAGCTCTTTTTGCTTGGAATTAAGATTTTTTGGTGTTTCGACGGCTACGGTTATAATAACGTCACCTTTTCGCTTGGTGTTTATGTCCGGAATACCCTTGTTTTTGATGGTGAAATTTGTTCCGCTTTGAGTTCCCTCGGGAATTTTGAACTTTTCTGTTCCGCCGCCAAGTACGGGAACGTCGATTTCGGCACCAAGTGTCGCTTCAGCAAAGCTGATTGGGACTTCACAATAAATATTGTTGCCTTCGCGCTCAAAAATTCTGTCGGGTCTTACGTTAACCTCGATTATAAGATCGCCGCTTGGACCGCCGTTGATACCGGCGCAACCCTGACCGCGAAGAATAATATTCTGTCGATTATCAATTCCCGCAGGAATATTAACCTCAAGCTTCTTGTTGATTTTGACTCTGCCTTTACCGTTACAGTTGCTGCAGGGGTTCTTGATTATCTTGCCCTTGCCCGAGCATTTGGGGCAGGGGCGTTGGGTCTGCATATAACCAAGCATTGTCTGTTGACGAACGCTGATTCTACCGGTTCCGTTACAGTCGCTGCATCTTTCGATATCCGTACCGCCGCTTCCGCTACAGTCGGGGCAGTCCTCAATTCTTGCGAAATTGACCTCTTTCTTGCAGCCAAACGCCGCTTCTTTGAAGGAAACGTTGACTCTTGACGCAACGTCATCGCCCTCAATAGGCATATTTGCGCGCGAGCGAGAGGTGGTGCTTCCGCCACCAAAGAATGAGGAGAAAATATCACCAAAGTCGAAGTCGGCGCCGCTAAATCCTCCGAAGCCACCATATCCGCCGCCACCAGATGATGGGTCGAATGCGTTGTGACCAAATCGGTCATATTTAGATTTCTTATCAGAATCTGAAAGAACTGCGTATGCCTCGTTGACTTCCTTGAACTTGACCTCGGCATCCTTATCTCCGGGGTTCATATCGGGGTGATATTTCTTTGCAAGACCTCTGTATGCTTTTTTTATTTCGTCCTCGCTTGCCGTTTTTGATACACCGAGGACCTCGTAATAATCTCGTTTGTTATCTGCCATAATTATGCCTTTTTGTTCTCTAAAGTAAATATTAGTTTACAAAAACAGATGTTTTTGTTCCTGCTTAATACGCAAGTAGTAGGGCGAACCGTAGATTTTTTCTCGTGCGGTCGCCCTACTTTATTTTAAAAATTAGTTACCGGTTTTATCCTCGAAGCCTGCGTCGTAGTAGTTGCCGTCAGCACCCTGCGCACCTGCGTCGCCTGCACCGTTCTGTGCCGACTGCTCTTTGTAGAGCTTTTCTGCAATGGGATAGAACGCCTTCTGAAGTGCCTCGGTATCAGCCTTGATAGCATCAATGTTGCCGCCGTTTATGGTATCCCGGAGCTTTGC
>CAYXAC010000067.1:0-6858 GCA_964463025.1 uncultured Ruminococcus sp. | reverse complement strand
GTAAAGAACAAGGTTTACTATAACGAAAACGTTTATAGGGTTTCCTGCAGCACGGGACAGTTCAAGGAGATAATGCAGGCAGGACTTGAGTGTATCGGCAACACCGATATGAACGATACTCTCGAGGTTATCTATCTCGCGGTTCAAAGTCTTGCATCGGTGAGCGATGACTACCTGCTTGACATTTCTCATATGGGCATACTTTCGGCAATTCTTGACGAGGCATCCGATAGCGACCGCTTCAAGAAGGCAGTCACAGCTACAATAGCAGAGAAGAATACGCACGATACGGAAACACTCTGCCGCGAATACGGTATTTCCGAGGCATCGACCAAGGCAATAGTTACTCTTTCGTCTATGTACGGTAGTATGAATGACGTTGCCGAGAAGCTTGCACCGCTTTGCACAAGCGGCAGAGCCAAGGCGGCTCTTTACGAGCTTCGCACGGTTTGCGATTTCCTTTCGCGTGAATCCTTTGCCAACAAGCTTCGCTTCGATTTCTCGGTTGTCAATGATATGACTTATTATGACGGCATCGTTTTCAAGGGCTTCCTTTCGGGTATATGCGAGGGTGTGCTCTCGGGCGGTGAGTACGGCAAGCTGCTCTCGGCTATGGGCAAGGAGTCGGGCGCGGTGGGATTTGCACTTTATCTCGATCTGCTCTCCGAGCTTGACAGCGAGTGCGACGAATATGACGTTGACGTGCTTTTGATATACGATAACACCACCTCGCGCGATGCTCTCTTTTCCAAGAAGAATGCCCTCATAGGCGAGGGCAAGAGCGTATCTGCCCAGAGGTCAATACCGACAAAGCTTCGCTACCGCGAGCTTATTAAATTGTAAGGAGGGAAACCGTATGTTAAATATAGCACTCCCCAAGGGACGTCTTGGCGAAATGGTGTACGATATGCTCGAGAGAGCAGGCTACGGCTGTCCCGCAATAAAGGAAAATACGAGAAAGCTTATATTTGAGAACGCTGAATGCGGTGTCAGATATTTCTGGGTTAAGCCGTCTGACGTATCGATATACGTTGAGCGCGGTGCTGCCGATATCGGTATAGCAGGCAAGGATATTCTCCTTGAATACTCGCCCGACGTTTACGAGCTTCTCGACCTCAATATTGGCAAATGCCGTATGGCAGTTGCCGCAAAGCGTGATTTTCACGACGATCAGCGTAAGACCTTGAAGGTTGCGACCAAGTTTGTCAATATTGCAAAGGCTCATTACGCGGCCTCTAGCCGTGATATTGATATTATCAAGCTCAACGGCTCTATTGAGATTGCGCCAATACTCGGTCTCTCCGACGTTATCGTGGATATTGTCGAAACGGGTAAAACTCTTAAAGAAAACGATCTTGAGGTAATAGAAGAAATAGTACCCATCAGTGCGCGTCTTATATCGAACAAGGCGAGCTTCAAATTCAAAACTGCCGCGATAGAAAGACTTCTTAACGGCATGAAGGCGGAAGTAAAGAAAGATGATTAAGATATATAAATACGGCGAGGTTTCAAATGACGAAATCTTCGCAAGAGAGAACCCCACCGCGAACGTAGAAGCGGTGGTAAGTGAAATAATAGCAAACGTAGCAAAGAATGGCGACAAAGCCCTCTTTGAGTATTGCGAAAAATTCGACAAAGCAAAGCTCACCACCCTCGAGGTAACACCCGAGGAGATAGACGAGGCGTTTGCATCGGTAGATGCAGAGTTCTTCGAGATAATCAAGGCAGCCGCCGATAACATCCGCGAGTTCCACTCCCGTCAGGTTCGTAACAGCTTTATTATCAGCGAGAAGAACGGTGTAATCACAGGTCAGAAGGTAATGCCTATCGAGAAGGTCGGACTTTACGTTCCCGGCGGTACAGCGGCATACCCCTCTACCGTTCTTATGGACTCAATTCCTGCCAAGATTGCAGGCTGTTCGGAGATATTCATGGTGACTCCACCATCTAAAGACGGTAAAGTAAACCCCGTAATTCTCGCTGCTGCGAAGATAGCGGGAGTCGACAGAATATTCAAGGTTGGCGGCGCACAGGCAGTTGCGGCACTGGCGTATGGCACCGAATCTATACCTCGTGTTGACAAAATAGTCGGCCCCGGCAACGCATATGTCGCAGAGGCAAAAAAACAGGTGTTCGGCAGAGTTTCAATTGATATGATAGCAGGTCCTTCAGAGATACTCGTTGTGGCAGATTCTCTCTCAAACGCCACTTATATTGCGGCAGATTTGCTTTCGCAGGCAGAACACGACAAGAATGCAAGTGCAGTTCTCATTACTGACAGCTATAAATTTGCGGAGGCGGTAAGCGCCGAGCTTGAGCGTCAGATACCCCTCCTTCCAAGAGCAGAGATAGCAAGATATTCCATTGACAATAACGGTAAGATCATCGTAGCAGAGAAGAATCTTTCTCTTGCTATTGATATTGCCAACGAGATAGCCCCCGAGCATCTTGAGCTTTCTATGGATAACCCGTTTGACTATCTCGACCAGGTCAAGCACGCAGGCTCTATCTTTATGGGCAGATACTGTCCCGAGGCTCTCGGCGACTATTTCGCAGGTCCCAACCACACTCTCCCCACCAGCGGCACGGCGAGGTTTTCCTCACCCCTCGGTGTTGAGGATTTTGTAAAGACCTCGCAATTCACCTATTATACCAAGGATGCACTTTCCGAGGTATATGACAAAATAGCATACTTTGCAAGGAAAGAAGGACTTGACGCGCACGCAAGAAGCGCAGAGGTCCGTTTTGAAGACAAATGAGTAGATTTTTCAGCGATAAATTCGCAACCCTTGAAGCATACGTTCCGGGCGAGCAGCCAAAGGATATGAAGTATATCAAGCTGAATACCAACGAGTCACCCTTTCCCCCATCCCACTCGGTAATAGAGGTGGCGCGCGAGGAAGCGGGCAGACTTCAGCTTTACTCCGACCCCGAATGCACTCCGCTTATCGTAAAGCTCGCAGAGCTCTACGGAGTAGAGAAGGAAAACGTCATAGTTACAAACGGCTCTGACGAGGTTCTCAACTTCGCCTTTATGGCATTCTCGGACGCTTCTCACCCTATAATTTTCCCCGACATTACCTACGGATTTTATCCCGTTTTTGCAAATCTGTCGGGCATACCCTACGAGGAAATTCCGCTTAAAGCGGATTTCACCGTTGATTACAAAGACTACGTAGCCAAGGGAAAGAATATAGTTATCGCCAATCCCAACGCACCGACAGGACTCGCTCTCACTTTCGCACAAATCGAGGAAATCGTGAGCACTAACCCCGATAACGTGGTTATAATTGACGAGGCATACGTTGACTTTGGCGGCGAGAGCGCTATTCCTCTTACCGAGAAATACGATAATCTCCTCGTCACAGGAACCTTCTCAAAGTCACGCTCGCTTGCAGGCGCGCGCCTTGGCTTTGGTATAGCTTCGGCTGAGATTATCCGCGACCTGAATACCATTAGGTATTCGACCAATCCCTATAATGTTAACCGTATGACTATGATGGCAGGCTGCGCAGCGCTCGCCGATAACGATTACTATATGCAGAACTGCAAGACGATTATTGACAACCGCACCTACACCAAGTCGCGCCTTGAAGCTCTCGGCTTCACCGTGCTTGATTCTAAAGCGAACTTCCTATTTGCCGAGTCGCCCGACATCGATGGTGAGGAATTATATCTTGCCCTCAAGTCGCGCGGAATACTTATCAGGCACTTTAGCAAAGAACGAATTAAAAATTACAACCGCATCACCATAGGCACTCGCACCGAGATGGACGCATTCCTTTCGGCAACCGAGAATATCCTGAAGGAGAATAAACAATGAGAACATCTAACATCAGCCGTAAAACAGCCGAAACCGATATTAACCTCACTCTGAATATTGACGGTGAGGGCAACTCGGTTATTGATACGGGCTGCGGCTTCCTCGACCATATGCTCACTCTTTTTGCGAAGCATGCGCACTACGACCTTGAGGTATCCTGTAAGGGCGATACCAACGTTGACTATCACCACACAGTTGAGGACGTGGGAATCTGTCTTGGCAAGGCGCTCGCAGAAGCACTTGGCGACAAACGCGGAATAGTTCGCTACGGCAACATTATTCTCCCGATGGATGAGGCTCTTATACTCGCCGCCATTGATATTTCCGGCAGAGATTACCTCGGCTACGCTCTCGATATCCCATCGTACAGAGTAGGGGACTTCGACACCGAGCTTTGCGAGGAATTCTTCAAGGCTCTCACCCGTGAGGCGAAGATGACTATTCACCTGCGCCAGCTTGCAGGCACCAATTCACATCACATTATGGAGGGTGCATTCAAGGCATTCGGCAGAGCGCTCTCCTCGGCAACCGAAATTTCGGAAAAATACAGTAACGATATTCCCTCAACCAAAGGAACAATTTAATGATTGCAATAGTTGATTACGGCGTAGGCAACCTCTTTTCGCTCTGCTCGTCACTCGATATGATAGGTGCTGAGAGCGTGGTTACCTCCGACCCTGCCGTGCTTCGCTCGGCTGATAAGATAATACTCCCCGGTGTCGGCGCATTTGAGGACGCGAAGCGTAAGCTCACAGGCACAGGACTTGATAAAATTGTAATAGAAGAAGCAAATCGCGGCAAGCCTATTCTTGGCATCTGCCTTGGTATGCAGATGCTTTTTGAGAAAAGCTACGAGTACGGCGAGCACGAGGGACTTGGACTCCTCTCGGGCAGCGTTGTCGGTATGCGGGATAGACTCCCCGAGGGACTTATGATTCCTCACATCGGCTGGAATTCCTTGAATATAAAGAAATCGCACCCGATTTTCAAATATGTAAAAGAGGGTGACTACGTATATTTTGTGCATTCCTACTATGCCGAGGGGTGTGATGAAAGTCTGCTTTCGACCACCGACTACGGCAGGGAGATAACCGCTGCCGTGGCAGACGGCAACGTTACGGGAACGCAATTCCACCCGGAAAAAAGCGGAGATGTAGGTCTTTCGATCCTTCGAGCCTTCGCAGAATGGGAGTATAAGGTATGAGAATTTTCCCCGCAATCGACCTCTTTGACGGCAAGGCGGTCAGACTCTACAAGGGCGATTATAACGAAATGACCGTCTATTCGGAGAATCCCGAGGAGGTTGCACTTGCATTCAAAAATGCAGGTGCAGAGTACATTCACCTCGTTGACCTTGAGGGCGCGAAGGACGGCACTACTCCAAATCTCGAGACCGTAGAAAAAATAGTAAAGACATCACGACTTTTTGCCGAAATTGGCGGTGGCATTCGCTCGATGCAGGTGCTTGACAGATATTTCTCGGTCGGCGTATCGCGCGCAATTCTTGGCACGTCTGCCGTAATCGACGAAGCCTTTCTCGACGAGGCGGTGGCGAAGTACGGTGATAAAATTGCTGTTGGTGCAGACGTCAAGGAAGGCTACATCGCCATCAAGGGCTGGACTGCTAGATCCGAGTATACTCTGGACGACTTTTTTGCCAAAATGCAAACTAAAGGTGTCAAAACTGTTATTTGCACCGACATTTCACGTGACGGAGCGATGCGTGGCACTAACCTTGAGATGTACGAAAAACTCTCAAAAAAGTACGAAATTGATATAATTGCCTCGGGCGGTGTGTCCACTCTTGACGATATCAGAGAGCTTCGCAAAATGAACCTTTACGGAGCGATTATCGGCAAGGCATACTATACAGGCGCAATAAATCTTACCGAAGCAATAAAGGAAGCAAACTAATGATAACCAAAAGAATTATTCCTTGCTTAGATGTAAAAAACGGCAGGGTAGTAAAGGGAGTAAACTTTCTCGGTCTTTCCGACGTATCTTCGCCCGTCGAGCTTGCCAAGGCATATTCAGAGCATGGCGCGGACGAGCTTGTCTTTTATGACATAACAGCCTCATATGAGGGCAGATCACTCTTTACCGACATACTTACCGAGGCGGCGAAGAACATATTCATTCCTCTCACAGTTGGCGGTGGCATCAATACCCTTGACGACTTTGACCGTGTGCTTAAATGCGGCGCGGATAAGGTCAGCGTCAACTCGGGCGCTATTAGAAACCCCGACTTGATTACCGAGGCGGCTAAACGCTACGGTGACCAATGCGTAGTCATTTCCTGCGACGTCAAGCGCGTGGGCGGTGAGTTTCGCGTTTTTGCCAAGGGAGGCAGAGAGGACACCGGCATTGAGGCTATCTCCTGGATAAAGAGATGCGTTGATATGGGTGCAGGTGAGGTAGTTGTCAACTCTATTGACACCGACGGAGTCAAGGGCGGCTTTGATATCGAGTTACTTCGCGAGGTGAGAAAAACGGTAAAGGTTCCCGTTATTGCCTCGGGCGGTGCGGGAAGTATTCAGCACTTTATTGACCTCTTCAAAGAGATTCCCGATATTGACGCAGGTCTTGCGGCATCGGTATTCCATTTCGGTGAAATTAAGATTCCCGTTCTCAAGGCACAGCTTCGAGCAAATGGAATTTCAGTTAGATTATAAGGAGAAAAATATGCTTAACATAGATGAACTCAAATTTGACGAAAACGGCCTTATCCCTGCGATAGTCGTTGATTCTATAACCAAAAAGGTACTCACTCTCGCATATATGAGCCGCGAGAGCCTTAAAATTACTATGGAAAAGGGGCTAACCTGCTTCTATAGCCGTTCTCGCCAGGAGCTTTGGCTCAAAGGCGAAACCAGCGGCAACTATCAGCACGTTGTTTCCATAACCGCGGATTGCGATAACGATGCCCTCACCGTAGTGGTGGAGAAGGACGGTCCTGCTTGTCACACAGGCAGCGATTCATGTTTTACAAAGCCCGTATATCAGAGCGACGAGCTGCACGAATTCACCATCGAAGG
>CAYXAC010000066.1:0-7041 GCA_964463025.1 uncultured Ruminococcus sp. | reverse complement strand
GGTGCCGGTAACAACCCCATGGTTGGTATGACTGTTGCAGTAGCAGTTGCAATTGAAGAGGCATTCAAGTAATTTTGGGTGAAAAGCCTTGATTTTACAAGGTTTTTTAGAACTTTGATTGAACTTTGAGGGAAGTTTGAAGGAACATTTAAGTGCCTTTTTAACATCTTTTCATATAAAATCAGTGTATAAAGACTGAGACACATCATTTTGGGATTTTTACCCATGATGTGTCTCAGTTTTTTTGTAATAGCCATCCAATTCAAAGAAGTGGATGGCGTTAAAACCACCAGTCCAGCTGGTGGTTATGATTATTTTAAAAAATCTGCTTCTGAGATAGGCTTGATAGTATATTTTTCCCAGATAGAATTTTTATATGTTTCTACTGCATCATCTGGCACATAAACAATAAAATCCTTATTTGGCTTGGTATGCCATTTTTCATCATTCATTAAATTGCCATCTGAATTAAAAATGTCTCCCTCCATTTGTGGGGGAACAGTATTGTAAATTACTAAATTCTCCAAAGCAAAACATCTCTCAAATACACCATCTTCAAAATGTTCAAATTGAGAAGGTAAAATTACAGTTTTTAATGAGTTTTGCCAATAAAAGGCATGCGTTTCTATTGATTTCAATTTGCCATCAGCAGGGAAAATAACTTCTGTCATATTTGGCATGGGAGACTGGTCTCTGCTGGCTAAAGTTGCATGCCTAATAATTATTAAATTCTTTGATCCAATAAGTTTGGTAATGCCTCTACCAAACCAACTATCCATATTATCAATTTCAACAACTGGTTTGCCATTATATGTTTCTGGTATAACAAGTTCACCTTCACAATTTGGGCGAAACAATTTATAACTTTCGACCATTTGATATCCGCCTTCAACTTCATTAAAAGCGAACTCAGAGTAATCTCTGCCATTGGTGTTTGTACTATCATTAATCTCTTGTTTATCACCATTACCATTTTGTTCTTGGTCGGTATCAGTATGAGATGCTGCTGAGATCATTACTGATATGATAAGTAAAACGACCAAAAGAAAGATCGATATCGCTTTACCATCTTTAAAAAATGATTCGGTTTCAAATCCTGTTTTGTTTTTATTTACAGCCCCCTTTTTGTGCCGTGGCGTTTTTTGTGGAGCATTGTTTGCATTAGAAATAGTATTGATCAACCATTTAACAACATTTATTGTACCCGTTATGATAAAAGCAAAAAGTTGCACTGTGATTTTTATTATCATAGATATAAGCATCAATGGGTACACAAATAGAATATTGGTTACTGTATTCCACTCTTTTTTTGATAGTTTTATAGCGCCTATTGTTGTAAGCATTGTGATTTTCCTCACAATCATTAATTGCAATTTATTTAATTATACAATGTTTTACAAAAAAGTAAAGATGATGGGGAACTTTTCTCTCAAAATCGTCAATTTTATCATTATTTTTCTGTTGTATCAAAAAGTGCGCCAACCAGAGTCAGCGCACCGAAAAACGCAGACTCCAATTGTCGCCAAACAAAAACCAACGAATATGGATAACTCACCACACAAGTCCGGGGAATCTACGCTTTTACCTAGTATTCACCGAACTTATGTAAAAAATGAAAAAGGGTATAAAACCCCCTATAAAAATAGCGAGTCAATCCATTTTTTCGTTATTCGTTTTTGTTTGGCATTTTTATTTTAGCACATATTTTAGCATTTGTAAACACTTTTTGCAAAAAAAACACGCCGCTTTTGCGACGTGCTTTTAACGTGCTTTGTTTTTCAGCGCTTGCGTCCCTTGTTTCGTTTGTGTCGGGGGATTCTGTAACGGTTTAGGTAACGGGAGCCTTCGCAGCCTTAACTTCCTCGTAGAAAGCGGCTCTTGCAGCTTCCATATATGCGGAAACCCAGAGAGTACCGATGCCGAAGCAGAGAGCGCCAACGATCATCCAGCCGATAAAGGAAAGCTGGAGCAGGAAATACTGCATCTTGTAGCCGTCCATAAGGCGACGGCTCTCGGTGATAGCTTCGTTTGCCGAAAGATCGGGGTTATCGTTCTTTACGTAGAAGGTCATAGCATAGGAGCAGCTCTTTACGATACCGGGGATAACGAAGAGCATAGACCAGAGCGAGATAAAGAGGTTGTAAAGAAAACCTGTGAGAATGTTGCCGACAACGTCGACTTTGAGCGTGTCGATGGTAACACCGAGGTTCTTGTAATCGACGGTACCTCTGATTCTGCCGATGAAGTATGCGGACATAGCCACCATAAGAATGCCGTAAACGATAATTGTTCCGATAACGGTTGCGCCGAGAGCTGCGCTGATGACAGATACGGCAACAACTACGACAAGAGCGTAAAGCCACTCACCCGAGAAAATGTTATTTCCAAGAGCTTCTCTTGCTTTTGCGCGAATTTGTGCATTAGAAATCATTTTTGCGTTCCTCCAAAAATAAAAATTAAATTCAATAATGAATTCATATACATTATACTACCATAAAGTGATTTTGTCAACAAAAAATTACATTATAATAGAAAAGGCGAGCGCGCAGCTCGCCTGAAATCAGTTGACTTTTTCAATTTCCTCGAAGAATGCTTTTGCTTCCTTGACGTAATATTCCTTGTCGACGGGGTAGGCGACTCCGTGCGAAGCACCCTTGATTATAACCAGCTTTTTCTTCGCTGCACAGGCCTCGTAGTTCCTCTCGCTCATTTCGCAGGGGACGAAATCGTCGGCATCTCCGTGGAAGAATATAGTAGGTGTTTTTGACTTTTTCACTTGCTCAATAGGCGAGAATTCGTCGAGATTAAATCCACCAAAAATGCGCGCTCCAAGTCTGGCAAACGGGTAGAGAATATCCGCTGGCAGCTTCATATCCCTAATTACCTTTTTAATGATATCTTTTGCCGAGGTATATCCGCAATCTGCAAGAATTCCAATGACATTTTCAGGCAGATCCATTCCCGAGGTTATCATAACCGTTGCTGCTCCCATTGAAATTCCCGTCAGAATTATCTTTGCGTCAGGGGCGATTTCCGTTAGCACAAAGTCTATCCAGGCAAGGCAGTCACGGCTCTCGTTGATTCCGAACGTGATAACCTTACCATCGCTCCTTCCGCTTCCTCTGTGGTCAACGAGAAGCGCGTTGTGACCGCAGTCGCGGCTACGGAAAATACCGCCGCACATATCTCTCTCCGAGTGTCCCTTGTAGCCGTGTAGCATAATTTCTATCGGCGCACCGGGGATACTCTCATAGTACTTTCCGCGCAAAGTAATACCGTCGAACGACTTTATCTCAACGTCGCGGTGGGGCATAACTCTCGCGGTAGTAACCCATTCGGTTATCTGATCGCGAAACACCTCGTACTCATCGCCCGGAGGTATGTCAATATATCCCTCCTCGTGCACCTTCTTCTTGGGTGCGCGGAATATTCTGAAAAAGCAAATATATGCAGTCAAAAGCACTACGGCAACCGCCGCCGCGATGCATATGAGAATTGTCCGAACTATGTCCATATTCTACCTCGAAATACAAAATTAACTATATTTTATCACCGTTTCCACGCCATTTCAATGATAAAATGTAAAAATTAACGAAATATGTTGCTTTTGCTTACAAAATGTTGTATAATGTCAAGGAATGGAGAAAATATTATGAACATTGAACCGAATTACAGGAATAAAAAGAAATACAAAACCGCAAAATATCCCATACGTCAGCCGATATACCTAACCTGGCTCATATGGGTCCTTTCTAAAATAATGCTTATGTTCACCGAGCATAAGGTTGAAAAAATCAATATGGAGGGCTTGAAGCCACCCTATATGATACTGTCAAATCATATGGGCTTTGCCGACTTTGAACTTGTTGCCGAGGGAACCTATCCGCACAGAGTCAACAATGTCGTCAACATTGACGGCTATTATCAGCGCCCTTGGCTTATGGAATGGATAGGCGCTATCTGTACCAGAAAGTACACGTTGGACCTCCACCTTGTCAAGTCGATACGCAGGGTGCTTGAGCGCGGTGACGTGCTCTGTATGTACCCCGAGGCGAGATATTCGCCCGCAGGCATAACCTCCTATATTCCCGACTCGGTTGGTATGCTGGTCAAGAAGAACAGAGTCCCCGTAGTTATCGCACTGCACAGAGGCAATTATTTGAACTGTCCCTTCTGGGATTTTCGCAGAAAGCGCAAGGTACCCCTGCACACCACACTCACTAAAATACTCACTTCCGAGGAAATTGACAATCTCTCGGTTGCCGAGATAAATGCAAAAATCAAAGAGGCTCTGACCTACAACGATTACGAATACCAGAAGGAGAACGGTATACTTATCAAAGAGCCGTACAGAGCCGAGGGACTTCACAAGATACTCTATCAGTGCCCGCACTGCAAGACCGAATTCAAGATGTCCTCGTCGGGAGCTGAAATTTTCTGCGAGGAGTGCGGAAAGCGCTGGACTCTTAATGAGGACGGCACTCTTGAAGCAAACGAGGGAGCAACCGAACTCTCGAGTGTGCCCGAATGGTTCCTTTGGGAAAGGGAACAGGTCGAGACAGAGGTCGCGCGCGGTGACTATCACTTTGAGGACGACGTTGACGTGTTCTCAATGCCGAGGTGTTATAGCTTCAAGAAGCTTGGCAAGGCGCATCTAACGCACGATATCAACGACGGTTTTACGTTAAAAGGCGCTTATCGTGGGGCAGAATATTATATCAACCGTCAACCTCTGCAGACGAACAGCCTGCACGTGGAGTATGACTGGTACAGAGTAAGAAACGAGGACAACGTAGATATCTCGACCGAGAACGACTCCTTCTACTGCTATTTCGACAACTACAAGAACGTAGTAACCAAGCTGGCATTTGCCACCGAGGTCATATACGAAAAGCATCTGCGCGAAAAGCACGGTTGCATGAGAAACGGGGAGTAAAATGCTGCCAAAAACATGCAAAACGTACCAATTTCGCGCTTGGAAAATAATGTAAAAAAATAATTTATAAAAACTTTCGCTTTGTTCATACTTTGGACATAATTATCTGCTATAATTATCGCCGCTTATATCATGAACCTTTTTATCCGTATATAATATTATAAAGGTACGGACTGCAGGTTCGCGGAACAATAAAACATCGGAGGGGCGCTATGTGCTTTGAGAATCTTGAGGTTCTTCACAAGTCCTTTGGTAAAGGTAGAGTAGTGGCAAAGAACGGTCAGTACATCACCGTTAAGTTTGACTCTACGCAGAAAATCTTTGTTTATCCCGACATTTTTGAAAAGTTTCTCACGCTTGCCGACGGCACCGTCAGCGAGGAAATACTTGAGGACCTTAAGGAATCTAATGCGGCAAAACAGAAGGTGTTAGATAAAAAGAATGAGGAGAATGTTCGTGCCATGACTCGCGGCATCGTCATTCCCGGCAAAGAGAACGCAAATCCTGAGCTCGAAGAAGACGAGGGAAGATTTAAGAGTACGGAGCCTGAGGAGGCTTAACCGTATCGCAATAATGAGCCG
The DNA here is from genome assembly GCA_964463025.1 of uncultured Ruminococcus sp. Taxonomy (GTDB): domain Bacteria; phylum Bacillota; class Clostridia; order Oscillospirales; family CAG-272; genus UBA1740. Next base: position 1,524 of record CAYXAC010000066.1, on the reverse strand, counting down.
CCGTACTGCTTGTGCGCGGCTCATTATTGATTTAGAAGGAAAGTGACGTTTATGATACTAAAGGGTTATATTTTTAGCGTATTATATGCGCTTTTGTGCCTCGCGCTTGCATTTATTATCTACAAGGCGGGCGCACCCAAAAAAATAACGAGAAAAATCGTTCATATCCTCGTTGGCTTCGAGTGGGTGATTCTTTATCACTTTATGGGTGGAGGCGTGCATTTTCTTTTGGTATGTATTCTATTTCTTCTGATACTCATACTCGCACACTATAAGAATCTTATGCCAATGATTTCGTCGGACGGCGACAACGCACCTGGTACTGTGTACTACGCACTTGCGATGACTGTAATGGCAAGCGTTACGCTGTTTGTTCCCGATATGATTTTGCCCTTTGGCATCGGTGTATTCTGCACCTCGCTTGGCGACGGACTCGCGGGTGTCGCAGGACAGTGTATTAAAGGGAGGATAAATCCTAAAATTTACGGTAAGAAAACGCTTTTCGGCGGAATAGTTAATTTTCTCGTTTGCTTTGTGGTTACGTTCCTGTTTTCTGAGCATTTTGCTCTAAGACTTGAAATCTGGTATTGTATCGCAATAGCAGCCTTTTCGTTTGAGCTTGAGCTTTTCACAGGGCGCGGACTTGATAATATAACTATCACCCTCGGCAGCTCCTTCCTCGCCTTTGCGTTTATCAATTTTCCGTCGGTTACCGACTATCTGTTTCCAATTCTCGCAACCCCTTTGATTATCGCCTTCGCGCATAGAAAAAGGGCACTCACAGTAGGAGGAATAATAGCAGCAATAATCCTCGATATCCTCATATCCGCCTCGCTCGGCAACTTCGGCTTTGCCATTCTTCTCGCCTTCTTTGTAGGCGGCATAATAACCGACAAAATCAAGAAAAAGCACAATAAAACAGGGCAGAATATGAAAAAACGCGGTGAGCGCCGCAATGCGATACAGGTGCTTGCCAACGGAACAGTGCCTGCCATATGTGCTGGCTTGTACACCGCTTTTGAGAGTCGCGTGTTCCTTATCGCCTTCGTTGCTTCGCTTGCCGAAGCACTTGCGGACACCTCTGCATCTTCACTCGGCTCGTTTGCAAAGCACACATTTGACCCATTCAGAATGAAGCCCTGTGAGCGCGGAATCAGCGGCGGTATGTCTATACTCGGCACGCTTGCTTCTCTGGTTGGTGCATCATTCATATCGGTTCTCGCGCTTGCGTTTGGTAGAATTTCGCTGACAGATTCACTTGTTATTATTTTTGCAGGATTCCTTGGCGGAATATTTGACAGCTTCCTCGGCTCGCTTGTGCAGGTTAAGTATAAATGTACGGTCTGCGGCAGCATCGTTGAGCATGAGAAACATTGCGGAGCGAAAACCCTAAAGCACAGCGGAATTCCTTTTGTGAACAATGACACGGTTAATTTTCTTTCAACTATATTCACCGCACTCGTTGTGGCATTTATATATCACTCATAACTAAAAAAGGCATCAAGAACGCGAGTTTTTTGATAT
>CAYXAC010000065.1:0-7049 GCA_964463025.1 uncultured Ruminococcus sp. | reverse complement strand
TAGTAAATGCAAGGGCTTTGCTACTGTTGCATTTACTTTGAGAATTTACGATTTTTTGCTAACTTGACAAGTGTGACAGTTTGAGATATAATAGTTACAGAAAAATGAAAGGCTGTGGCTATTATGATAGAAATTGACAAGAAGAAATTCACCTCTGCTTTGACACGCGCCTTCGGGGCAAACGGAATGTCCTCGTTGCTCTCGCTTGAGCGAATGGAGAAGTTCTACGAGCTGACCGTCAGAATGCTCGAGGAGAACGAGAAATATAACCTCACGGCTATAACCGAGCCGAGCAAGATAATACTAAACCATTACGTCGACTGTGCGACGCTTGCCGCAAGGCTCAAAAAAGGTGCGTCGATAATCGACGTTGGCTGCGGTGCGGGATTTCCTACTCTGCCGCTGGCAATCGTGCGACCTGACCTGAAAATTCTGGCGGTAGACTCGACAGCAAAGCGTATTGCATACGTTGAGGAAACCGCAAAAATACTCGGACTTGACAATGTAAGAGCTATCGTTATGCGTGCCGAGGAGGGTGGAAAGTCACCCGAATACCGCGAGAAGTTCGATTACGCAACGGCTCGCGCGGTGGCGGAAATGAGGGTGCTTGCAGAGCTTGCGCTTCCATTCGTCAAAGTCGGCGGTCAGATGGTGGCTATGAAAGGCAAAAACGCGGAGTTCGAGCTCTCGGCGGCGAAGCGTGCTATAGCAACCCTCGGTGGCAGAAACACCGACTGTGATATGATAACCGTCAAGGGTGAGGGCGAAAGCCTGACTCATCCGCTGATTATTATTGACAAAAAAGAAAAGACTCCCGCGAACTATCCACGCCCCTTTGCGCAGATCTCGAAGAAGCCGCTTTGATAAAAAAGGAACAGACAAAAGCTGTTCCTTTTTCATTTTATTTATCTTCTTCTCTAATCGCTACGATATTTCCGTTCTCATCATAGCTCCAATAGTTGCCGATCTCATTGGCAGCCTTCTGGCTATAATAACGGGTAACCGAGGTGATATTGCCGTTTCCGGTGGCAAACTCAACCGAGGTCCAATCGGAATACGAGCCGTCGTAGTAAAGAGCCACAAGGCTGTCGCAAAGTGCGAAAGCATTCTTCTGAACACTCTTAACAGACTTGTTAAGAACTACCGTCTTAAGACCGGTGCAGTCCTCGAAGGCAAGCTCGCCAATAGCGGTAATGCCGCTGCCAATCTTAACGTTCTTAAGAGAAACAAGACCGTCAAACGCATATCTTGTAATTACTCCCGCGTCCGAAATATCAGCATCGGTAAGGCTGACAGAGCCTGTGAAGGCATAATCTGACACAGCACCGCTAATCTTAACGCTTGCGAGCGAAGCGCAGGAGCCGAATGCGTATTCAGCAACATTTGCCTTAACATCTATCTCGGTAATAGACAAGCAGCCGTAGAATGCATACTTATTGATTACGGCAACACCGTCGGATATTACAAGCTTCGACACTACCGCAGTGTTCTCACCCTCGATAAGATTGAGTGCTGCGATATTGGAAAGCGGATTCGCCTTGGAGTTCTCGAACGCTATGCCGCACCAAGCGCCAAGGTCGCCGATATAAACATCATCAAGCGCATCGCAATTAGTAAACGCAGACTTGCCCACCGACTCAAGCTCGGGGTTGATTACCACGCTCTCAATAGAGCTGCAGCCGAAGAACGCATAAGGATTGATTGCAGCCGTGTCAGCAGGAAGCATAAGCACGGTAAGCTTGTCGATAACTTCATCAACGATGCTACCGTCGGAAACAAGCTCCTCAACAACCGTATACATATCCGCAACGTTTGAAAGAGGGTTGGCACTTGCATTCGTAAAAGATATGCCAAGCCAAGCGCCAAGGTCTGTAATCTGTACCTCATCAAGTGCCGTGCATTTAGCAAATGCAGAGTCCTTGATAGCGCTGACGTTCTCACCTATTCTTACGGTAACGATATTAGTGCATCCATAGAATGCATAAGACTTAATCTCGGTAATCTCGCGAGGAATGCTTATCATACCGCCATCTACAAGGCTGAAAGCAGCATCGTTTGAAAGAGGGTTAGCACTTGCATTCGCAAAGAAAATGCCAAGCCAAGCGGTAAGGTCGCTCGCATATACGTTCTCAAGCGCATCACACTCGGCAAATGCAGAGCTGCCTATTACGGTCACGCCCTTGCCGACGGTAACCGACTCAAGATTCTCGCAATTTGCAAACGCGCTCGGGCCTACTGACTTCACAGTATCAGGAATTACTATTGCAGTAAGAGCGATACAATCGCTGAATGCATTCTTCTCAATGCTCTTTGCCGCGTTGCCAAGAGCAACCGACTGAAGCGAGGTGCAGTAAGCAAATGCGTTCTCATTAACATTGACGGGAGCACCGTCTGCTATGGTAATGCTCTCCAGCTTAGCGCATGAGTAGAAGGCTTCCACACCTATATTCTTAATACCCGTGCCAACCGTAACTGTTACGAGCGCAGGGCATTCCTTAAAGGCATATGCCTTGATTTCCTTAACACTGTCGGGCAGAGCTATCTCTGTAAGCGACTCACAGCCAACGAAGGCGTATGCACCCACAGACTCCGCACCGTTGTTTATTTGAATGCTATTAAGTGCCTTGCAGCCGTAGAAGGTATAATCTCCGATTTTCGCAACACTCGCGGGAATCACGATATCTTCAAGGCTAGTACACTCACGGAATGCAGAATCGCCAAGCGATATAAGTCCCTCGCAAAGAACAACACAGGAAAGGTTATCACATCTCGCAAATGCCTCGTTGCCAATAGATTCAACCGAGTCGGGCAGAGTGATAATCTCAAGTGCTTTACAGTCGGCAAACGCGCTGCCGCCAATACTCTTAACACCCGAGCCTACGGTAACAGTCGCAAGCCAAGGACAAGAAGCAAAGGCAGACTTACCAATGCTCTCTACGCTATCGGGAATTACAACCGTATTAAGCTTTTCGCAACCGTAGAATGCGCTGTCACCAACGTAGGTCACGCCGACGGTGATGGTAACCGACTCAAGCTTTTTAGCACCTGCAAATGCATCTACTGCAATGCCGGTAGTTTCCGCAAGAACGGTAAAGTCGGTCTTGGTGTTGCCGAGAGGATACTGAATAAGCACGTTTGATCCCTTGCTGTAAAGCACCGAGTCAACCGCCTTATACATTTCGTTTTCGACATTAACGTTAATCGTTGAAAGCGCGATACAGCCGTAGAATGCGTGACGGCCGATTTCTGCAACCGACTTGCTGACGGTTACAGTTTTAAGCGCAGTACAGTTCTCGAACGCGGAATCGCCTATGGAAAGAATTTTGTCCGTAGTGGTCACGGTTGTAAGCTTGCTACAGCCATAGAATGCCTTGTCGTCTATTCTGGTCGCCGCAAAGGACGAGGGGATAGCCGTAAGGCTCGTACAGTTGTAGAACATGGAGTCGGTAAAGACGCTGATTCCGCTTCCCTTTTCCACCTTCTCAAGACCTGTGCAATCGGCAAACACGCCCTTACCTACGTCCTTAACCTTAGCAGGAATGCTCACGCTCTTAAGCGCACTGCAGGAATAGAAGGCATAATCACCGATTTTGGTAACCGTATCGGGAATGGTAATAGACTTAAGTCCGTCGCATTTACCGAAAGTGTAGCTGCCGATGCTGACGAGTTTGAGCTGCTTGGTCTTATTCGAGTTCGTTATATCAAAGCTTGAGAGCTTGGTACAACCGTAGAACACCTCGTCCTCAAGCACGGTGAGAGCCGCAGCGTCAGGAATCTTAACGGTTGTAAGCGCCGAACAATTATAGAACGCTGCCTTGCCTACCTTTTCAATATTTGTTCCAAACTCCACCTCGGCAAGCGAGGTACAACCGTAGAATACGTATTCGCCTATCTCCTTGACCGAAGTAAGATTGATAGAATTAAGCGACTCACAGCCCTTGAAGGCACTTGCACCGATGGTCTGAGTCTTGGCGGGCAGGTTGACGGTTTTGAGCGCCTTGCAGTCAAGGAAGGCACCATCACCTATCTCGGTAAGCGAGTTGCCCAGGCTAATGCTCACCATATTGATGCAACCACTGAAAGCGCCATCGCCAATGGTAGTAAGCGTTGTGGAAAACGTAACCGACGTGATATTATAGCAGTCCTTGAAGGCACCGGACTCAATGCCCTTGACCGAACGACCATCATATGTAGAAGGAATCGCCACGTTCGATGCAGTATAGCTACCTATGCCGGACACCATATAATACTTCTTCACACTATCATAAGTGTACTCAAGCTCTCCGGTGTCAACCTCTTCCTGCTGATTATCATACTCAAAATCATATGGCGGTTCATCATCCGCCTTGCATGAGGATATAGAGAAAAGTAAGGCAAGTAAAAGTATATTACATAAGATAACTACCGAAATTTTCTTTGGCATGTTACTCATTAGCGCGCTCCTTTTAATAATAGTTAATATTATTATAATACAAAATATTGGTAAAGTCAATGACTTCGTTATTTTTTTTTAATAAAGAAGCGGGCGCACGATACCATGCGCCCGAAAATATATTATTTTTCTTTCTTATTGAAGAGCTTTGCAATAAGCTTGAATGGCTTTACAAGTATTTTTATAGGCTTGCACAAAGCCGATAAAGTCCTTGAAAAGATGCTCTTGCGCTTCTCGTTTTTATGATGCTTCTTGATTTTTTTGTTTATTTTTTCCTTGTCAAGACGCTCAAGCTTGATATTCTTGCCCTTGTCGGCGCGCACAAGATATTTCGCGTGGTCGTAAAGGGCGACGTTAGCGGCAAACTCGCAGACGTCCTCGCTCTCGAACTCGGTCTTTTCGTTATTATACCAGCCCAGCTCCTCTGCATATCCTTCGTGAAGAAGATTCCAAAACTCCTCCTTGCCCTCATCCCAAAGGAGATTGTAAATCTTGTAGCATCTGCCTGCCGAAAGATTAAGGAAGGAGCGCGACAGCGGAATATACATTCCGTGGTTCATAAGATGCTCCTTGATCTTCTTATAGACAACGGGTACCTGAGCGTAGTGCTTGCGGAAGAGCTTTGCTCTCGACTGATCGGAGTATACTCTGTGATGTATCAAAGTAGCGTCTACTCTGCCCACTCTCTCTGCGAGCGAAAGGGCAGCGCATACGAAGTATACGTCCTCGAAAACATAAATTTCGGGATCGAATGCAAGTCCCTTTTCCCTTACGAACTCTGTGCTAAAGAGCTTGTTCCACACGTAACCCGTCGTGCTCTCGAGAATAAAGTCGGGAAATTCGTTCTTCGAAACAACAGCACCCGGTGTGAATATGCTCGCGCGCTTTTCCTCGATAGGAGTCGTGAACTTATCCTGATGGCAGTTGTAGAGGTCAAACTTAACTACCGCCATATCCAATTCGTCCTTGACAGCAAGAGTGTAAAGCGACTCAAGAAGCGTGTTCTCATAGAAATCGTCGGCATCGAGGAAGATAATATACTCGCCTCTTGCGCGGCTGATACCCTTGTTTCTTGCAATAGAAGGACCTGCATTGGTTTCGGTCAGAATTCTTACGCGCGCATCAGCCTCCTGCATTCTCTTGACAAGCGCAAGAGAGCCGTCGGTCGAGCCGTCGTCAATGCAGATTATCTCAATTTCGCGAAGCGTCTGCGAAAGAACGTCGGATATCGCTCGCTCGAGATACTCACCTGCATTGTATATCGGCATTATAACCGATACCTTAATATTTGAGTTTTCCATAATTCAAGCCTTTTCAAAATTAAAACAATGTTAATACTCTAGCATATTTTGACAAAAATGTCAAGTGTTGTGTGAAAAACGGCGTAATTTATCAATTTCTTCTGATTAAACGAAATACAAAACCAACAAACCAGCCTAAAAGGAATAAGACGCCACCGATTAAAATTAAATCAAACTGAGGCATATTAGGAATAGAGTAAAGATTCCATTTAGAGTAATTATTCCTAATCATATTCGAAAGACTTAAGGTCAAATACTCCACAAGCATGCACGATATGCCTACGATTAAGGAGGATGCGAATCCCCTAACAAAGCTACAGCCTCCGGCACCCATGATAAATGCCGTTACAAAAATTGAAGCCGGAAGAAGCATATAAAAAGTAAAATAAAAGCTATTGGATACAATCCAAAATCCTACGATCGTGATTGCGCAAGCTACAAAGAAAATCCACAAGTTTTTTCTACAATTAGATATCACGTTTTTTCTCCTTTATCAAAGCTTTTTTTATATTATACCACATTTTGTCAAAAACGTCAATATGACCCTTTTTCTTGTTTTTCTCCCGAAAAATACGAGTCAATTTTATCAAATAAAAAATATACCGATTTTCCATTTTTGCAGCCGGAAAATCGGTATATTGTAAATATTAATTAGCAAAACTTGGCGTTTTGCCGTTTTTTTGATTAAGCCTCTGCGGAGGTGATAGCAGGAATTTCTGCCTCGCCGTCAGCGTCGAACGACGCTACTACAGAGTCGTTTGCAGGGGTAACGATAACCTCGTCATCCTTATTCGCTGTAGCGTTATCCTCAATCTCGACAGCTCGATACTTGCCAAGACCTGTACCTGCAGGAATAAGCTTACCGATGATAACGTTCTCCTTAAGACCAAGGAGCTTATCCTGCTTGCCGTTGATGGCAGCCTCGGTAAGAACTCTGGTGGTCTCCTGGAAGGAAGCGGCGGAAAGGAAGGACTCGGTCATAAGAGCCGCCTTGGTAATACCGAGAAGGAGAGGTGCGCCCTCTGCCTTGCGAAGAGCTATCTCGCCGTTAGCGATTCTCTCCTCGATCTTCTCGTTAGCCTCGCGGAACTCGATGATGTCAACCTTCGTACCAACGAGAAGGTCGGTATCACCCGCGTCCTCAATCTCAACCTTACGGGTCATCTGTCTTGCGATACACTCGACGTGCTTATCGTTGATCTCAACGTCCTCGCCTCTATACACCTTCTGAACCTCTCTGATGATGTAATCGTATACAGCATCAATACCACTCATATGGAGTACGTCTGCGGGGTTAAGGAAGCCCTCGGTAAGCT
>CAYXAC010000064.1:0-7162 GCA_964463025.1 uncultured Ruminococcus sp. | reverse complement strand
GAGCAGAGCGCTTTGTACCGATGTCCTCAGAGGCGAATGGGGCTTCAACGGCGGTCTTGTTACTGACTGGGTAGACACCGGTCACTCCGACTATATGCCTGTGTACAAGGGTATCTGGGCAGGTAACAACACTTGGCTTAACAACGTTGACGCACAGAAGATGTTCAACGACTCGCAGTATGCAAACGACGCGACCTTCGTTACTCTCGCGCAGGAATCCGCACATGACGTGCTCTGGATGATCACCGATACCAATCAGGTTTATGCAGAATACGATCCCGAGGCGGACACCTCTCTCAGCTCCGGCGGATTTACCTATGATCGTACGTGGGTAATCTACGTAGCTATCGTAGAGGTAGCGCTTCTTGCCGTGTTCATCGCGCTTTGGAGAAAAGCAAGAAACGGATAAAGCAGGACATAATCAATTTTGAGTAATAAGTGAACTCACTTTTACAATAAAAAAACTTTTAAGGAGATCAGAAATGATGAAAACCACAAGAAAACATTTGACTAGTGCAATAGCGGTTCTCATGACGCTTTGCATGATGAGCACGATGCTTGCATCCTGCTCAATGTTCTCCGGACTTTTCGGCACCACAATTTCGCTCGATAAGACCGAAGCATCTCTCTTCGTAGGCGATTCGCTCAAGCTCGTAGCGACCGTTTCCAATGAGGATGCGGAGATCGAATGGTCCACCAGCAACGATAAGGTTGCAACCGTAAGAAGAGGTACCGTAAGCGCAGTAGGCGTAGGTACTGCAGTTATTACCGCAAAGGTAGAGGACGGTGCGTCTGCTACCTGTAACATCACCGTATCCGAAAGAACGGTTAGCATTTCCGCGCCCACAGCTACCATCAACCTTGATGAGAGCAATACTCTTACTCTTACTGCAACTGCATCCGATAACGGTGAGATCACCTGGACCTCCAGCGATCCCGGCATCGCAACCGTTGCAAGCGGTGTTGTAACCGCATACGATATCGGTACTGTAACTATCATCGCACAGCGCGGTGCAGCAACCGCAACCTGCGAGATCAGCGTTATCGAGCCCTCCCGTCCCGCGGACTACTATCATATCACCAAGCTTACCAACGCAGAGGTTGTTGCTGATCCTGGTGTATGGCACTACCATGCAGATGGCTCTCTTGGCGGTGACTACGGCTTCTCCGCTAATCCCTTACATAAGAACAGCACCGCAAGTGCTACCCTTAACGTAATTCCCAAGGTAGCAAACAGCCAGTTCTTCTACTTCCGTTATCAGCCTAACCAGGTTGAAATCAACACCTATTACACTATGAGCGTAACCATTACCGTTTCCGAGGATGCTACCTTGAGAATCGGTTCTAGACGTGCTGACGGCTCTACCTTCGCAGGACTTGAGGAATCCTTCACTGCAGGCGAGCCTAAGACCGTTGAATACATAGGCTATAAGAACGAATTCGAGCCCTTCTCGGTTCGTATAAACAGCGAGCTTGAGGCAGAGAGCGTTACTCTTACCGTTCAGCTCAACAGCGTAGTTGCACACAACGGCGAGAATCTTCCCGAGTATCACACCAAGGTTGAGGAAAAGCCTCAGCTTAACTATGAGCAGCTTCCCGTTGACAACTCCGCTTACGACCTTGAGGCAAAGACCAATGGCGAGACCATGTCCTCTCCTGACAAGTGGCACTACAATCAGGGTGAGAGCTCTGTAGTAAGCTCGGTTAAATATGAAAATGGCACTATCACCTTTGCGTTTGATACCCTTCAGATGACAGGTAACAGCCAGCTTCGCTACAGACCTACTCTTGATGCTAATACCAAGATTAAGATTGAGTTTACTGTTAGCTCCAACGTAGCAGCTAAAATAGTTCTCGCTCTTTGCGACGTAAACACATTTGCAGCTACCGATTGGAACGAAAAGAGAGTGAACGGTATTGACTCCGTAACCTTCTCCGCAGAGATGACCTTGAAGGAATCTCAGATTATCTTCATTCAGGTTCAGGCTCTTGACGAGATTAAGGATAACGCATCCTTCACCTTCTCCGACATCAAAATTTACAAGGAGATTCCCGGCCAGGCAGGCGGCGACGAGGGTGACGGCGATGAAGGCGACGGCGACCAGACCGGCGGCGAAAGCCAGCAGCCGATCGAAAACGGCTACTACCTTACCTCCGGTAATAAGGCAACCGTACTTGAGAATCCCGGCACTTGGTACTACTTCGGCGATGGCGCAGAGGGCACCGATTTTGCGTTTGCATCTACTCCTAAAATTGATAACGGCGTAATTACCTACGCATTCAGCAAAATGACTGCTGGTGCTAACTATATGCTCAGATATCAGCCCACGTTTGCTGCCGGCACTAACTATACCATCAGCGTTAAGGTAGAAGTAGACGGCGCATGCAAGATCCTTTACAGTAAGGATTACAAGGTTAACGTATTCAGCGAGGCAGGCAGTGCAACGCTTAGCTGGACCGGCGCGGTAGACGCATCTAACCCCTATATGATTCAGATCAAGGAATGCACCGCGCCCATCACAATCACCGTTAGCGAGATCTCTATCGAGGCAGAGCAGGAAGAGGATGACGATGATGAGGGTACTACTCCCACCGTTTCCTACGAGCTTACCTCGAGCAACAACTCCGGCGTAATAGCTAACCCTGGCAAGTGGTTCTATTCTTGCGACGGCGCAGACGGCACCGAGTATTCCTTCGCATCTGCTCCCAAGTATGAGGACGGCACTATTACCTTCGCATTCAATAAACAGGCAGAGGGCTCTCCCACGTATCAGCTCAGATATCAGCCCGAGTTTGACGCAGATACAGAGTATACCATCACCTTTAAGGCAGAGGTAACTGCTGCAGGTAAGATAGTTTACGGTACCGATTACAAGTCTTATGAATTCACCGAGGCGGGTACTCAGACAATCACATGGACCGGCAAGGTAAGCTCTAGCTCGCCCTTCTCGATCAATATTCGTTCCACCGATCGCAGCGCTCCCATAACTCTTACGATCAGTGAAATCGTTATTACCGCAGCTTAATTTTAGGCAGTTCGCAATAATTCATTCGACACGGCTGCCCGATGAACCTCGGGCGGCCGAAGGAGAAAAATATGAGCAAACTTTTTTCAAAAACACTTTGGAGCATTCTCACTGGCATCTTTACCGTATTGCTTATTGCTGTGCTGATTTTATCATACGTAGCGACGAACTATGCGTCTGCCGCTATCAATATGATGTTCGGCACGAGTAATTTCGAAACGATAAACGATCCTAACGCAGAAGCTCAGATTTTCCACAAATCAAGCTATGACTTTGAATTAAACGGCGAAAATCTTTATAAAGAGGACGCTGCTATGATAGAAGAAGCCGAAGCCGCAGGGGCGGTGCTTCTTTGGAACAAATCCGAGGCGCTTCCGCTTTCGGGTAACGAGAACGTGAGCCTTCTCGGTCACTCCACCGTTGACGTTGTGGAATGCGGAACAGGCTCCGGTTACGTAGAAACATACGACTACGCCACAAGCTCGATGGCAACCCTGACTATGAAGGAAGCGTTTGAGAGTCGCGGTTTCCACGTTAACCCAACCCTTTGGAATTTCTATTCCACAGGCGAGGGAAGCAGCTACAAAATGATCAAATGGAACAAAGCTCTTTGCACTCCCTGGCAGCAGTGGACTGTAAACGAGGTTCCGCAGGACGTATATACCGATGAGGTTAAGAATTCCTATTCGGTTTACGGTGACGTTGCTATCGTTATGCTCTCTCGCTCGGGCGGAGAATATTCCGACCTGCATTATAACTATGCAAGCTCCAGCGACCTTGTCGGCAACAATGACAAGGGCACGAGAGAGAACACCTCCGCAGACGGCGGTTATCTCGGACTCAGCAACGAGGAGGATGCGCTCCTCGCCGATATCCTTGCACGCAAGGAAAATGGCACCTTCAAAAAGGTTGTCCTTCTTATCAATACCGGCAACCCACTTCAGATGCAGGATCTCGAGCCTTATTACGACGGCATCGACGCTTGTATGTGGATCGGTCAGCCAGGCTCTACTGGTATGAATGCCGTTGCGGATCTTCTCAAGGGCAGGGATATGAACGGCAATGTTCTCACTCCCTCGGGCAGACTTCCCGATACCTGGGTATACGATAACAATTCCGCTCCCGCGACGGTAAACGACGGCAACTATACCTACGGCAATGCCGAGCTTATCACCTCGGGTCACGGCACACCCTCTTATTCCAATAAGTATATGGTTTACCAGGAGGGCATCTACATCGGCTACCGTTATTATGAAACACGTTATTTTGATAGCGTAACCGGCAACGGCAACGCCGATACCGCAAAGGGTGCAAAGCATTCTAGTAGCGGTTGGAATTACGACGAAGAGGTTGCATTCCCCTTCGGTTACGGTGTTTCCTACACGCAGTTTGAATATTCGAATTTCAAGACGGTAGAGCGCGATGATCATTACGAAGTCAGCGTAACCGTAAAGAATGTAGGCAGCGTTGCGGGCAAGGAGGTTGTTCAGGTTTATCTTTCTAAACCCTACACCGATTACGATATCGAAATGCAGATTGAGAAGTCCGCAGTAGAGCTTGTCGGTTATGACAAGACTGCGCTTTTGGCACCTGGTGCGGAGGAAACCGTAACTATTAAGGTGAACAAAGAGGACTTCAAAACCTACGATACCTTTGGCGAAGCAACCTACATTATTGAGGCAGGCAGCTACTATCTTACAGTTGCAACCGACTCTCACGTAGCGACCAACAATGTGCTTGATTTTATCGGTGAAACACCTCGTGCGCAGGTGCTTTTCGGTGATGAAAGCAACACAAGAGCAGCTTCGCTCGGCAAGAGTTTTGTTGAAGAGCTCGAGCTTGAAAAGGATTACAGAACCTACTTAAACTCTACCCAGACCGGCGTAGAGGTTACCAATCAGCTTACTTCGGGTGACATTAACACCTATGCGAACAGAGGCGACAACAGCGTTGTTTATCTTTCCAGAAGCAACTGGGATGCAACATATCCCACAAGCCACGTCGTTCTTACGCTTAACGCGCAGATGGCGCAGGATCTTCTCTTTAATATAACTCCTAACGTTGGCGACAGCGAGATGCCTGTATACGGCGTATTCGCAAGCGGCTCAACAAACGGCATTCCCGACGTTGAAAACGGCGATCTCGTTGCCATTCAGTTCATGGAAGCGCCTCTTTATCCCGATCTTGTGACCGACGAGGAGCTTATCTCGCTTGTATATGATGACGGACTTGCTTACGTTGACCACTGGAATGCGATGTGGGATCAGCTTCTCGACCAGATGACCTTCGAAGAGCAGTGCTATATCGTAGTTAACTCTTACCACTGGATTCACGGTGCGGTTTCCATCGCACTACCCGAGTCCCGTCAGGAGAACGGCCCTGTTGGCGTGACCAAGAGAACCGAGCTCTTCTTCTCGCTTCCTAACGATGATACAATCAAGGGAGATGACGGCACAGGCTGGACCTGGCTTGCTTATCCTTGTGCAGGCATTCTGGCCGCATCCTTTGACACCGATATCGCGCAGAGAGTCGGTGAGCACAAGAGCGAGGATATGCTTTACCTCGGCTACAACGGCATTTACGGCCCCGGTGTAAATATGCACCGCAGCCCCTTCGGCGGCAGAGCCTTTGAGTATCCCTCCGAGGATCCCTATCTTGCAGGCTATACTGCGGCATACGAAACCATCGGCATTGAGTCCAAGGGCTCTATGGCATACGTTAAGCATTACGCACTTAACGATATGGAAACCAACCGCGTTAACTGCGGTATATGGTCGACAGAGCAGGCGAGCCGTGAAATCTATTTACGTGCCTTTGAAATCGTATTCACTGTAGGTAAGGCGAGCGCAACTATGAACTCCTTTACCCGTATAGGTACCACCTGGAACGGTGCATCCTACGAGATGATGACTGCGATTCTCCGCGACGAATGGGGCTATGACGGTCTTGTTATTTCCGACTGGGTGACCGACGGAAGTGCAATGTCCTACGTTGACGGTGTTATGGCAGGCACGGATACATTTGACGGTAACGGTCTTGCAACCGAACTTACCAAGTATTCGAATAACGCTGCCGTTGCACAGGCGGTAAGACAGGCTGCCAAGAGAGTTATCTACAACGTCGTACGCACCAATGCTATGAACGGAATGTCCATAACCTCTCGCACGGTTCCCGTAACACCTTGGTGGGAAACTGCACTCGAGACAACAAATATGGTCGTTGGCTCGATTTGGGGAGTATGCGTAGTTATGTTGCTTATATCTTCCTTGGTAAAACGTCGCAGAGGGTAATGTAATGAAGATTAAAAACGCTTCTAAATGTCTTACGGCGATAATACTTTTGTGCTCATTTATAATCAGCTTCGTGACGTCCTGCGTTCCGATGTCTGCTACGTACGTAAGGCTGAGCAAAAGCACTCTGACCTTATACGTCGGTGATACCTATGCCTTGACGGCGGAAAGCGATCTGATCGGTGGCAAAATTATTTGGACGAGCGACGCAACTCACGTTGCAACTGTTGACGAGGGCGGTATAATTACCGCTGTTGCCGCAGGCGAGGCAACCATCAAAGCACGTTGCGGAGATGCCAGAGCCTATTGTGATATCGTCGTATTAGAGAGGGAGAATCCTAATCCCGATCCTACGCCTGATCCCGATCCTACGCCTGATCCCGATCCTACACCTGATCCCGATCCTACACCTGATCCCGATCCTGTTTTCAGAGAAGGGTATCTTGCGGATGTTTACAGCGATTACTTCGCAATAGGCGCCGCTGTACAGACGAGGAAGCTGACTTCCGCTGGATACGGCGAGCTTATAAATCACTTCAACAGCATAACGCCGGAAAACAATATGAAGTGGAAAAACCTTGTTAGTAGCAAGGGCGTTTACAACTTCGATCAGTCGGGCGACAGTGCGGATGACCTCATAGCCTGGGCAAAGCAAAACGGCGTAGGTGTTCGCGGTCACGCTTTGATTTGGTATAAGTCAGCGCCCACCTGGCTTCACGATGAGTTTGACGGCAAGGCGTATACGGCACAAACGAGGGCGGCAGCGCTCGCGTATATTGACGAGCATATCGAAACTGTAATGGAGCAATTTGGCGATGACGTTTACGTTTGGGACGTTGTCAACGA
>CAYXAC010000063.1:4417-7203 GCA_964463025.1 uncultured Ruminococcus sp. | reverse complement strand
AAGATGGGCCACTCCGAGCGTATCGGCAAGGACCTCTACCGCAACGTTATCGGCGAATATGATATAAAGATGTTCGCCTCTATGGTTAAATATTTCAAGGGATAAATCCGACGTTATTCACCAAACTAAAAAAACGGTTGCTCTTTACCGAGAGGTATTGAGCAACCGTTTTCTTTGTATGATTATTTTTGTTTTTTAGAGGCTTTTTTTGCCTTCTCTTTTTTTGCTTTTTTGCCGCGGACGATATTCTGCTTGCTTTTTTCGGCAGTTTCCTTTGCTTTAGGTTTTTCGGGCGCTGCTTTTGCTTCGTTTTTTTCTTTGGCACCTTTAATAAACATTACCATCAGGAATATGCATATTGCTATAACAAAAGCTCCGAGTGCAATGAGTGCAATAGGCAATACTTTGATATTTTTTGCCATTACGGCTATTTCAACCGTGTTACCTATAATAGCATCAAAGGTGAGGTAGCTGCCAAGCTCGCTTACCTCTGCCTCTGTCCACTCACCGTTTTGTGCGAGATAAATCACGCAGTTTTTGGCTTCGGGGAGGAAGTGGATATTGTGAATACCGCTGCTATCATTCGGTATCGAGAGAGTCCATCTTTCACGAATGCTATAGGATGTAAATATTCCATCATCAAGGTTTGGTGACGGAGTATCGCCGCCGCTTTCAACAGAAAGCTTATCATTTTCGGTGAACTCGCCTTCAACGAGGAATATGTCCTTGCCATCACGCTCATTCTCGCTGCCGATAGCCGTGACATACGGCTTATATATTGCGTTTATCTTTGTATCGAATATAAGATTTTCGAGCGATACGCTTTCCCAATATCCGTAATGCCCATCTTTTGTGGGGATTTCGGGGAATACCGAAGCGTCAAAGGAGTCACCGTAATCAAATTCAACCGACTTTACAACCTCACCGTCGGCAATAAACTCAAGCGTGAAGCTATAGAATGCACCCGGAATGCTCCTCTGCTTAGCGAGCTCCTCGTATGAGATAGGCTCTGCCTTGCCTTTGTAGCTCACGCGGTCGATTCCTGTGAGAAGGTTTGACACAAAGTAGTTCTCCTCAAACTCGCCTGCATTAACGCCTGAAATTGCACCTGCATACTGCTTGAAAGAGATAATTTTCACCATAGAGTAGCAGCCCTTTACCAGACTTGAGTCACCCGAGAAATCCTCGGTCACTCCCGAGCCGATAATTCCGCCGATATATTTGGCTCCCGAGAGAGAGCCCTTGGCGAAGCAGCTTGATATTCTGCCCGCGCTGATTCCTGCAATACCGCCGACGTAGCTACCCGCCTCGCTTGATACCTCACAGTATGCTTCGCATGCATAAACCGTGCCGAAATCCATCTTGCCGACAACACCGCCGACCGAGTCGCGCTTTGACGTGACCTCACCGTTATTCACGCACGCGTGGATAACCGCCTTGAGCTGATAGCTCTTCTTCTGGGTTACCGATAGCTCGCCCGACATATCGTCCTCGGGGTCAAGCTCGTATTCTAGTCCCATAGCACCGCATATACCGCCTACGTTAATATCACCATAAACGTCGGCAAAATTATGCGACAAAAATACCTTACCGTTGGTTATACCATCGATTTCGTCCTCGCTTACGTCGTTGTCAAGCGACGGAGATTCGTTCAGCCCGTAAATCATGGCGAATATATTGTTGTATATATTTGAGAACGAGTCGTTCATTTTTCTTACAGTATCGGTAATCTCGCCACCGATAACGTTGAGATCCGCATTGAGTCCCTCAAGCTCTGTTTCGAGATCCGAAATTGCGAAGAAAAGCTTATTTGCCTTCAGCTTTATGCTTCTGCTCGGAAGCGGAATCTGTACGGTGTCAACGCCGCCGAGATAATTAACGAGCGAATTAACCGCTGTGAGCATATCCGTCACCTTGCAAAATGCACTCGTGAGATGCGATATTGCCGCCTTGCCGTGACCTAACGTGACGTCAAGTGCCCCCGAGAGTCCCTCAAGCTCCTCAATAGTATCGGAGAGGTGAATTAATGCGTTCTCGATATGCTCTGCGGCATTCGCCGTTTCTCTAAGTCCGTCACCGATAAGCGTAAGAGTGTCCTCTATTTTCGTAAAATCAAGCGTCGCATTAGCCGAAACAACTTCGACACCCGATGCGACCTTTGAGATTCCGCTTGACAAATCGCCAAACGCTTCTGCAAGTGCCGTAATACCGTTTGAAATTGCGTCGCCCGACAGCTCGCCGTTTTCAAACGCACCGGATATATCCGCTAGCGCAGCGGAAAACTTGCCGAGTGCCGACGACAGCTCGGTAAGTCCCGAGGTAATGTCGGTGAGCGCAGCGGAAACTGCCGCCTCGTCATTAATCACCACAGCCTCGTAAAGAGCATTGATGCCGTTTTGTATATGCTGCACACCGTCGGCTATTTTGCCTGCTGCGAGTGCCGCTTCGTCTACTGCGAGCTGCATATCCGCGAGTGCTGCTTTGCTGAAGCTCGACACCCCGTCAAGCGAGTCGATAGCGTCCTCAAGGCTTGCAAGAGAAGCCGAAATACTTTCGCTTATCTCGGGTAGGGGAGCAGTTATATCCGAAATCTGCGATATAACTCCGCCAAGTATATTACCCGTGCGATTGACCTCTGCTATCAGGTCCTCACCGTAATTGCCAAGCGAGGTAAAAAGACCGTCGAGCGCATCGCTCGCATCACCGATAAGTCCGATAATTCTATCAATTCTCTCGGAAACCTCCGGGAGCTGCTCGTCTGCGGAATTTGCTGCCTCGTTAATCAA
>CAYXAC010000063.1:0-4407 GCA_964463025.1 uncultured Ruminococcus sp. | reverse complement strand
GAGTAGATCCTCGGAGAGATTATAGCTTATATAAGGCTCCATCTGTCCCACGATACCGCCGACGTCCTTGCGTCCGTTTACGCTGCCGAGGTTGGTATTGCTTGCCATATGCCCCGCACTTCGTCCTGCGATACCGCCAATGTTGTAGCCGATATGCTTGTAGCCTATCTCACCGCTGTTTTCACAGCCCATAATAATACCCGTCGAGTAGCCTGCGATGCCGCCCGTGTCGCTCATGGTAGCGTTGTTCAGCGACGGCAGCTTTGTTACGTCGAGTGTAAGCGAAATATTAAGCTCGTCGAGCGACAGCTCGGGTGTAACGCTTATGGTATTAACCTTCGCCTTGTTAAACGAAGACGAAATCAGTCCTGAATTCGTGCCTGCAATGCCGCCCGTGCGGTTTTCACCGATAATTTCACCGACTGCGAGGCAATCCTTGACAGTAGCCTGCGTGCGATTGATACCTACGATACCGCCGACGTCGTAGGCGCCGATAACCGTTCCCGTGAAGGCACAGTTCTCCACAGTACCTGCACTGTCACCGACAATACCGCCAACGCTTCCACCATCGCCTTCGGGAGTGATCCTGCCCTCTACCTTTAGATTCTTGATCACACCGCCGTCAAGCAGAACGGCGAAAAGTCCTGCGGGAGAGTACGCACCGTCAATATTGACTCCGCTTACCGTGAATCCGCGACCGTCGAATATGCCGCTAAAGCTCGGGATAGGCGCAAGCTCCTTGCCATCGAGCGAAATATCGGCAGTAAGAGCATAGCTCTTGCCGTTTGACCAGGCGTCAAAGGAGCAGCTTTTAGCAAATTCAATAAATTCATCCGCAGTGCCAATATAAATTATACCGTCGTCTGCATAGCTCACGACAGGTAGCATAGCGGATAGCAAAAGCGAAAGCAAAATACATAAGGACAACAGAACACTAAATATCTTATTTTTCATATCAGTTATCCTCCTTATCTGCATTTATATCGCCTGAAAGTAAAGTTAAATTTACATCTCCGTCGAGAACCGCATCGATTACGCCGTCTATCTTACCGCTGAAATCTCCGCTGACCTTGCCGGAAACATGCACCTTTTTGTCGTGGATTTCTTTTGTTTCTTTTTTCTTGAACAGGTTGAATCTCGTCTTTTCAACTATCTTATCACCGACAAGCAAAAGCTGCGGCAGAACGAACAGAACGAGAATTACCGATATAACCGTTCCTCGTCCAAGGTTAAGTCCCATGCTCGATATGGTCGCCTCTGAGGACATATATCCGATAAGCAGACCGCTGATAGCAAGTATCGAGCCCGAGGTTATTACCGTCGGGAATGCGAAATTCATTGTTTCAATGATAGCATCTCTCGGCGACTTTTCGTGCTTCAGCTCGTTGAATCTTGTCGCAATTACTATTGCGTAGTCGATATTCGCGCCCATCTGAATTGCCGAGATTATCAGGTATCCAAGGAAGAACAGCGGTGTTTCCATAAGGGTGGGGATAGAGAAGTTTATCCAAATCGCTCCCTGAATTACGATTATCAGAAGCACCGATAGTCCCACGGACTTAAAGGTGAAGAGAAGAACGAGAAGAACTATGCCGATAGAGAGTCCGGTTACTACGATATTATCAAGCTCAAAGGATTTCTTAAAGTCCTCTGCGCTCGTCGAGTTTCCGAGCAGATATATATTGCCGTCCTCGTAGTATTTCTTTGCCGTTTCTCTTATTTTGCCGAGAAATTCATAGGTTTCGTCGCTATCCTCGGGGAGATTTATGTAGATTACCATACGGTCATAGTTTTCGCCAATCATCTGATTCTTCGCAGTCATCATCAGCTCCTTTGCTTCAGAGAGCATATCTGCCTGCTCGCCCGCGAGGCTCACAAGCCCTGCGTCAATCTGCTCTGTGACGAAGAGGAACATATTAATCAGCGGAACACCGTAGGTTGAGAGATTGTTTATTATCGTGCCGTATTCCTCCTGCTCGGCAGCGTACGCTGCATATATCAGGCTTGCTACCTCGTAGTCCAGCCCTGCCAGCTCGGAGAATTCTCTTGGATTTAACTTATCTGCGAGCGTGTAGCCGTCGATAGCTTCGATGTTTGCGAGTCCCATAGTTGATGCCACCTCGTCGAAGCTATCTAGCTCCTCAAGAAGCGCCTTCTCTTTTTCGAAGTCGCCCGAGGGAACGAGAAGCGCCAGCATATTAGTTGAGTCGAAGTTTTCGCTTATCATTTTCTTAGCGAGAGTCTGCTCGTTGAGCTTCGCTGCCTCCTGACTCATATAGCCGTAGGCGAAGGGACATGCGCTTGATATTATCATAGCAGCGATAATCAGAACGATGAATAGAGGTGCGACCACCTTTCTCGACTTGTACGCAAATTTTCCGATGAATGAAACGTCGGGAATGAGACTTCTGTGCTCGGTTTTAAGCATCAGCTTTCCGAATACCATAAGCATTCCGGGCATAAAGACGAACACCGAGAGCATAGCGAAGAATATCGCCTTGATAAGACACATAGCCATATCGGGTCCAAGCTTGAACTGCATGAAGAGCATCGCCACCATACCGCCGATAGTGGTCAGCGAGCTGCCCGCAACCTCGGGAATAGACTTCGAGAGCGCTGCGATAACCGCCTCTCGCAAGGGAAGTCTTGCGCTTTCTTCCTTGTATCTGTTAATCATAATAACAGCGTAGTCGAGTGAAAGCGCAAGCTGAAGAAGGCTAGTCACCGAGTTGGATACGAATGAGATTTTACCGAACACGAAGTTCGTTCCCATATTCAGTATCATAGCGACGAGGAAGGTTAAGAGTATTACCGGTACTTCCATAACGGTCTTGGATGTCAGAAGAAGCATAACGATAATAATAACCGACGCTACCGCGAGAATCAGGAGAACCTCTTGGTCCAGAATATCTCCTATCGGGTTGCCGATATCCGATGTCACGTAAACGTCATAGCCTTCAAGCTCGCTCTTGACGATGTCGAGCGTCTCCACGCATGCAGGCGATGACTGCGCATCCTTGAAGATGAGTGAATAATACGCAGATACGTTATTATAGTGCGCCTTACTGTCGTCAAAATCCACCATCTGCACACCGTCTACATCGAGTATTCTGTCGTAGATTTCCCACGCCTCCTCCAGCGTTACGTTAGCGACCATAACCTGAGCCGAGCCGGGCATAACGAACTCGGAGTTCATGATCTCGAGTCCCTCGCGCGACTCGGAATTGTCGGGCAGAAAGGCGATTAGATCGTTTTCAACCTGTGTCCAACCGACAGCAATAGCGGAAAAAATAATACCAATGATAATAATTATAAAGATAAGTCCGCGTCTGTCTACAACGCACTCTGACATTCGGTATAAAAGACTCTTTTTCTCTTTCATATCAATATCTCCTTATCAAAACTTGACATTTTTACAATTTAATATTATAATATATTTACACCAAACGCAACGACTAATATTAACTAAAAATATAATTTTGGACTCCGTGACCGAATTAGTCCAAAAAAGGAGAAAAATGAAGAAGGAATACCGTAATTCAACGAGAACGAAAAAGATGATACGCAGGGCATTTGCCGAGCTTATAGGCGAGAAAAAGATGATATCGAATATAAGCGTTGCCGAGCTTGCCGAGCGCGCAGATATTGCGAAAAGCACCTTTTATAATCACTATGATGACATCTACGCCGTCGCGGACGAGATGTTCCGCGAGCTAACCGACAGTCTTAATGCGGCAATAGACGCTATGGAGTCCGACTCTGCTGGCGATTATAAATTGTATCTTGAGAGAATTTTCGATTATATCGAGGAAAACGGCGACTTCTATCGCAAGGTAATCAATTCACCAGAGGCAGTGTTCTTTATTGATAAGGTAAAGTGCGTTATATCAAAAAGAGTCTTTTCGAACAATCGCTTTTTCGAGGGCTCGAAGATTAAACCTTTCCGCACCGTGCAGGTTCAATTTCTGACCAACGCGTGCGTCGATACGATGGGCGACTATTTCAGAGGTAACATTGATATGCCCTTTGACGAGCTGAAAAAGCTTATGTTTGAATTCCTCGACAAAATGGTATAAAAAAAGCAGACCTCATCATAGTCTGCTTTTTTTATATTCGCAACCTTGCGACAGCCCCTGTATCTGCATTTTCGTGACTATTGCCGAGATAACTTCGTGCTTATTTGCGTTCCACTCGGGCGCTAGCAGCATATCCCTTGGGCAGTCGCCCGTCAGCCTATGCACCAATACCGCAGGGTGAAGATGCGTGAGTATGTATATAGCTGCATCTACGTATTCCGTCATACTCGGGGGAGTGTAATCTCCCGCAAGGTACATATCGGCAAGGCGCGTGCCTTGCATAACGTATATCGAGTGAATCTTAATGCCGAAAGGCTTGAACTGCGAAATA
>CAYXAC010000062.1:0-7209 GCA_964463025.1 uncultured Ruminococcus sp. | reverse complement strand
AAGCTCGGAGAAGGCGTTGCCGTACTCGGTGCAGTTGATGAAGTACTCAAAACGCTCGGTGAAGCGGGGATCGGTGGGCTTTCTCTTCGCGAGAGGAGAATTCTCAACGGGATAGTCGTAAATGAAGGTAGGCTGAATGAGCTTATCCTCTACGTATGCGTCGAATATCTCGATAAGAACGGTACCGCAGGTAGCGTCAGCAGGAACCTCAACGTGAAGCGCCTTAGCAACCTCGCGAGCCTCCTCGTCGCTCTTCCAGTCGTGGTAATTCACGCCTGCGTACTTCTGCACAGCCTCAACCATAGTGAGTCTCTCCCACTTGCCGAGGTCAATCTCGATGCCCTGGTAGGTAATCTTGGTGTCGCCGCAAACTTCCTTTGCAAGCATAGAATAAAGCTCCTCAACGAGATCCATCATACCGTAATAGTCGGTGAACGCCTCGTAAAGCTCAATGGTGGTAAACTCGGGGTTGTGCTTCTGGTCCATACCCTCGTTACGGAAGATACGGCCAACCTCGTAAACCTTGTGCATACCGCCGACGATAAGACGCTTCAGGTAAAGCTCGGTTTCGATACGAAGGTACATAGGAATATCGAGGGTGTTGTGGTGAGTCTTGAAGGAACGCGCGGACGCGCCGATCTCAATGGGAAGAAGTATGGGAGTATCAACCTCAAGGTAGCCCTTCGAGTCAAGGAAGGAACGGATAAGCGAGAGAATTCTCGAGCGCTTAACGAAGGTGTCCTTAACCTCGGGATTAACGATAAGGTCAACGTATCTCTGTCTGTATCTCTGCTCAAGGTTGGTAAGACCGTGAAACTTCTCGGGGAGGGGGAGAAGCGACTTTGCAAGCAGCGTTGCGCTCGTCGCGTGTACCGAAACCTCGCCCGTTCTGGTGCGGAAGAGGTGACCCTCGATACCGATAATATCGCCGATATCCCACTTCTTGAAGGCGGCGTAGTCCTCCTCGCCGATGCCGTCGCGTGCTACGTAGAGTTGAATCTTGCCCTTGCCGTCGAGCAGGTGAGCGAAGGACGCCTTACCCATAATTCTGCGGCTGACCATTCTGCCCGCTACGCGAACGGTGATGAACTCACCCTCAGCGAGAGTCGCTTCCTTTTCCTCGAAGAGCGCGATAGCGTCAAGGCTCTCGTGAGTAAAATCAAACTTTGTAATTTCAAAGGGGTTCTTGCCCGATTCGTAAAGCGCGTTGAGCTTCTCGCGTCTTACGACAAGCTCGCTCGTGCTGTTCTGGGGCTGATTGTTATTTTCCTGATTTGCCATATTTGTATGTCCTTTCTGGGGGGTCTTCTATTATTCCTTAGCTCTGGTAACCTTCTTAACCTGAAGATGCTGTTCTCTTGCGCCCGCAACAACAACCTCGTCGCCTGCTTTTGCGCCGATAAGCGCAATACCGATAGGCGAGGAGTCCGAAATCTTGCCGCTTTTGGGGTCGGTCTCATAAGAGCCAACGATGTGATAGGTGAACTCCGCGTTTCTCTCTACGTTAAAGAGGGTAACGATAGAGCCGATGCTGATCTTGTTCCAGTCGATCTGCGACTCGTCCATAATCTTCGCGTTGGCGATCATCGCCTCAAGCTCCGCCTTTCTCGCGTGGAGCTTGCCCTGCTCCTGCTTCGCCTCGTCGTACTCGGAGTTCTCCGAGAGGTCGCCGTAGGAACGGGCGGTCGAAATATCCTTTTTGTTTATCTCAATCTTCTCGTTTATGTCAGCAAGCTCGTTCTTGAGTGCATCGTAGCCTGCTTGGGTATAGGTCTTCTGTTCCATTGTATTTTCTCCTAAAAGTATATATTTGACAAGTTTAGTTTGCATTTACGAGCTTTTTTAGCTCCTCGACAGCCGCATTAAACTGCGTGTCCTCGATGGGAAGATATTTTCCTGTTTCCTCATCAAGCTCAGCCTCGGGCAGCTCGACAAGGATGTCGGGAGCAACACCGATACCGTGATAATTAACGCCCGATGGCGGGCAGTAGAATGCCGTTGTCAGCGTGACCGTCGAGCCGTCAAGATAGGAATATCCTGCCTGCATAATGCCTTTTTTGTAGGTAGTTGTGCCGACGATGGTTGCAGTCAGCATTCCTTCGTTTCTGTAATCTCTCACCGCGGCAGTGAAAATTTCGCCTGCCGAGGCGGTGTTCTCGTCGCAGATAACGACCATAGGTACATCAACCGTGTGGTCTGTGTCGCCGTCATTTTGCGTCTTGCGCTCGACCGTGTTCTTGCCCTTGTACTGATAGCTCAGCACGGTGTAGCCGGTGGGCAGAATGTAGGACATAACGTCGCAAACGCTGTCGACGTAGCCGCCGGGATTGCCTCGAAGGTCGAAGATGATGCCGGGCACGCCAGCTTTTTCAAGCTCGTCGATAGCATTCTTGAACTGCGCGAAGGTGTTGTCCTTGAAGGAAACTATCTGTACGTAGCCAAAGCCGGTTTCCTCGTCTATCTCGTGCGCCACGTTGATTTCCTCAACCTCGTCGCGCATTACCGACAGAGTGATATGCTCTCCGTCACGGAGCAACGTCAGCTCGACGTAGGTGCCGATTTCACCACGCACGTAAGAAACTGCGTTGAGATATCCAAGCTCCTCAACCGTCTTGCCGTCAACGGCGTAGATATAGTCGCCCGCCTTGACGCCCGCACTCTCGGCAGGAGAGCCGATAAGCACAGAACTAATCATAATAGTTTCATTTATATGGTCGTACTCGACCATAACGCCGATACCGCCGAACTTGCCACTCATATCGGTCTGGAAGTTCTCGGTTGCCACAGGCTCGCGGTAGAGCGAATAGGGGTCACCGAGCGCGGCAACGTAGCAGGTTAAGAGCGCGTCGGTCACAGCGGTCTTGTCGGAGAGGTTTATTTCCGAGTAATAATACTCAAGGAAGAACTCCACCGTAATTTTCGCATGCTCGCGCACTTCGGGAAGCTCGCTGTAATTGTAGTAGCTCGTTACGATATTTTCAAAGTAAAGGAATTTTGTGTAATCAAATACGGGAACGCCCCAGCTTGCAAGATACTGGTAGGCAAAGCTGTGCTCTGCGGTGCTCTCGGCGACGTTCGCCTCAATCTCCTCTCGGCTGCTCGCCGGTTTCCTGAAGAATACGCAGGACGAGAGCGAGGAAAGTAGGATAATAAGAGCGAGAATAAGCGATAAAATTCTGCTTATCGCCCTGGTGTTTTTAATAAGCATAAACGACCTCAAGTTTTGTATTTACATATTTCGGGGTTGCCTGCGTTATAGCACAACAACCCCAAATATCTTAATTGATTTTAACACGAAAAGGTCTGAAAAATTCGTCGAAAGCCGAAAATGAAAAATATTAGTACTTCGTGGGCTTATTAGAAAGATATTTCTTTACCATAAGCGCAACCTTGAAGGTCACCGCGTGGTCGAACTCGCGCAGGTCGAGGCCGGAGAGCTTTCTGATTTTTTCAAGTCTGTATACGAGAGTGTTACGGTGTACGAACAGCTTTCTTGAGGTTTCGGAAACGTTAAGGTTGTTCTCGAAGAAGCTCTGTACAGTCATAAGAGTCTCGCGGTCGAGCGACTCGAGCGAGCCCTTCTTGAATACTTCCGAAAGGAACATCTCGCAAAGGGTGGTGGGAAGCTGGTAGATAAGTCTGCCGATGCCGAGATTCTCGTAGGAGATAACGGGGCGCTCGATATCGAACACCTTGCCAACCTCGAATGCGATTCTCGCTTCCTTGTATGCTCTCGCAAGGTCCTTGAGATTGTCAACGACCGAGGAAATGCTGATAAGCACCTTGAGTCCGTGCTCCTCGGCAACCTTGTCAATGATAGAGCGAGCGAAGCTCTCGGTGTTCTCGAGCTCTGCGTCCTCGGCAAGCTCTCTTACGATAACGACGTCCTGCTCGCTGATGTTGATAACGTAGTCGTGCTCGTTCTCAGCGGTGAGCTCCTGAATGATTTCGTAGGGAGTAAGCTCCGAGAGAGTCAGGAACTTGATTACGATAACCACGCGGCTTTGCTCGTTGTTGAAGTGAAGCTCGTTGGACTTTATGTAAATATCGCTCGGGAGAATGTTATCGAGAATAATACTCTTGATAAAGGAACCCTTGTCGTACTTTTCATCGTAAAGGCTCTTCATATTGCCGAGGAATATAGCGAGAAGCTCTGCCATACTGCCAGCGTGGGAATCTCCGCCCTCAACGAAGCAGATGCACTCGCTCTTGCCCGCAACGTTCACGAAGCGGTAGGTGTAGCCCTCGTAGATTACCGAGTCGGCAGAGTAGGACAGCTCCTCTCTGATTCTCTGCTTGGATTCACCTATTTTGGAAAGCTCGCTGCAAGCGATGACGATGCCATTCTCATCAATAACACCGATAGTGCGTCCTACGGCGTCCTTCATTTGATGGAGCATGGTCTGGAATAAACGGTTAGACATTTTGGTCTTCCTTTCTCTTGGTAAAAGCAAATTATAAATTCGCGAAAAAACAAAAATTACCGTGCGAACACCGCGAAAGTGGGCATCCGCAAGGGGTTTTGTATATACTGTACTACATTTTAACTCATTTTTGGATAATTTTCAATAGTTTTTTCAAAAAAAAATACGATTTCCACAAATTTTTTTCAAAAAGTTTGTAAAAAATCACGATAACTCCAGCTCATAAGCGATTGCTGAAAGGGCAAACGAGGGCGCGGTTTCGCATCTGAGTATCCTTTTGCCGAGCGAAACGGCTGTTGCACCCGCCGACTTCGCCATCTCCGCCTCCTCGACAGAGAATCCGCCCTCCGAGCCGACGATGACCGATATCGAGTCGGGCTTTTTGCCCGATAGAGCCTGCTTGATGCTAGTTTTACTCTCGTCCTCGTAGCAGAGCAGAGCAAGAGTCGATTTTTCTGTCTCGGTGAGCATCTCCCCATACGACATAGGCGCCGTAACCTCGGGGATCCTCGCTCTGCCGCACTGCTTTGCCGCTTCCTCGGCGATTTTCCCAAGCCTTGCGCGCTGTTTGTCAATCTTCTCTGCCTTCGGGCGCTTGATACAGCGCGAGGACTCGAAGGGAATTATGCGCGATGCGCCAAGTTCGACGGCTTTTTGTATCACCACCTCGAGCTTATCACCCTTGGGATACGCCATACAGAGCGTTATATCGACGGGCGACTCTCGCTCGCTTTCCTTGACGGAGAGAACGCTACATTCGCACTCCTCGTCGCGTATGCGCGTGAGCGTGCAGGAATATTCAAGACCGCAGCCGTCGCAGACCGTCACCTCGTCGCCCTCTGCCATACGGAGCGAGCGCGCGATGTGATGCGCGTCGGAGCCGAGAATATATATTTTATCCTCGTTTATGTTCTCTTTTTCTACGAAAAATCTAGGCATATCAAACCCTCACAAGCATTCCGAC
Source organism: uncultured Ruminococcus sp. (assembly GCA_964463025.1). Classification (GTDB taxonomy): domain Bacteria; phylum Bacillota; class Clostridia; order Oscillospirales; family CAG-272; genus UBA1740. The sequence continues at coordinate 1,821 of CAYXAC010000062.1, read as the reverse complement.
CCAGTCGTTCTCGGTAATCTCACGCTCAACCGTGAAGCCCTGAGCGAGTGCCGCACATCTCACCTCGTCGGCGCGCTCGCCGATAATGCCCGAGAGAATGAGGGGCGAGCCGGGAAGAAGATAGTCCTTGATGTCGGGAAGCATCCTTATTATTATATCAGCGACGATATTCGCTACGCAGAAGTCGTACTTACCGCCCGAGAGGTCAACACCCTTGAGTAAATCCGACACGCCAACCGTGATGTTGGTACAGCCGTCCGACTCGACGTTATCCCTCGCCACCTTTACGGCTACGGGGTCGATATCGTAGGCGTTGCACCGGCCTGCGCCCATTTTCGAGGCGCAGATAGAGAGTATTCCCGAGCCTGTGCCGACGTCGAGTACGCGCTCACCGCCCTTCAGCTCGTCCTGCATCAGACGGATAACGAGCCTTGTAGTTTCGTGCGTTCCCGTGCCGAACGCCATTCCGGGATCCATTCGCACTACTATTTCGTCCTCTCGCGCGGTATATTCCTCCCACGCAGGCACGATAGTCACTCTGCCGAGAGGAACGGGCTTATAATACTGCTTCCAGCTCTCCGCCCAGTCGTCCTCGCCGATGCCGTCGAACTCCATTGCCGCCTCAATGCCGAGGGCCGCAAGGCGGGTTTCGATAAACTCCTTGTATTCCGCAACCGAGCGCTCCTCGGGCACGAAGAGCGAAACCTTAACCGTGCTCTTATCCGCGTTCAAAATGCTCTCGTCAACCAGCTCACCGTACATTCCGTTCAGAGAGAAGTCGCTGTAATCCTCTATCATAAGTCCGTTGTCGAGCATGCTCATCACAGCCGTGATGTCATCGAGATTTTTGGTATTTCCGACAACCGTTACTTTAGTCCAAGCTCTTGCCATTTTATATCTCCATTTTCCTTAATTGCTCTATTTTTGTCAACATTTATTTGCATTTTTAACTCATTTGGCGAAGAAAACGCGATTTCGTCACGCATAAAGTCGAGGAGAAATACAGAAATTTCCTCGCCGTAAATATCACCGTCAAAGTCCAGAATATAGGTCTCGGAATGCACCGTTCTCGCATCGAAGGTCGGGCAGGTACCGATATTCGTGATGGCTGAATAGATTTTTTCACCGATAGGCACAGCCGAGCGATACACGCCCTTTCGCAGGGCGATTTTGCCTGGCTCTATCGGCAGATTCACGGTAGGGAAGCCGAGCGTGCGCCCGGTCTTGTTCCCGTGCTCAACTCTACCTATTATATAATAGGGCGCGCCGAGAAGCGCATTAGCCTCACGCATTCTGCCCGAGATGAGCAGATCTCTGATTCTAGTCGAGGACACCGTTTCACCGTCGCTCGTTATCTCGTTTTTGATTATTGCCTCACCGCCCGATTTTGCCATAAGAGCCGTGAGGCTCTGTGCGTCACCCGCCGCCCCCTTGCCGAAGCGGAAGTTAAATCCTGCGACCGCAACCCGACAGACGAGTGCGGAAACGAGAATTTTATCCACAAAATCCTCGGGTGACGAGTCCCGAATAGCCGCGAAATCGGCAAAGACGGTAAAATCTGCCCCGAGCGACTCGAATATGCGAGCCTTCTCGTCATCGGTGTATATGCGCTCCACACCACTCTTGATATTGCCCCCGAAGGTGAAAATTCCGAGAGGCAGTCCGCGCTCGTCAGCGATATTTCGTGCCGTTTTGATAAGGTCGCGGTGTGCGGTATGCACTCCGTCGAAGAAGCCGAGAGCCAGCACACACTCGCCGTCTGTTCTGCTTTTGCTAGGGTATTCGTATATTTGCATCAGCTTCTCCTTTCTGTTAAGGCTC
>CAYXAC010000061.1:0-7347 GCA_964463025.1 uncultured Ruminococcus sp. | reverse complement strand
GGTCGATGAAAAGATATCCGCCGAATTCCTGACCCTCGGTCGTGTGCCTTCTACTGCCCGACTGATTGATAAGCATCCAATCGGGATGATCCTTGATAAACTGAATCTCATCGTCTACGCCGAGGTAGAAATCCTGCACCCAAGCGTGAACGGTGATTCCGCGCTTTGATGCTTCGGCAACGAAGGCGGTAACGTAATCGGGATAATCACCGTAGGTGAAATCCTTCATCTTTGAAGAATAGGGGATTTTGTCGGTTCTGAACACCGTTTTTCCGTGATAGAAGGTCTCAAGAAAAACAACGTTAATTCCCGCCGACTTAAATTCATCAATAACCACGCACAGCTCTTCAAGCGTTCTTTCTCTGCCGCTTGAGTTAGGTCTGTGCCAAACGCCTATCAAATCGGAATAAGGCGATTTTTGTGTTCCGTCACATACAGATATATGCATAAAAACTCCAATTCAAATTAAGACGAACATTGTTTTTTGTATGATGTGAGTCATACAAAACGATTGGACTAGTCCAATCTCGCGTTTTTTTATTACCTTTCTTTAAGACTGAGATCTACCTCGAACATTCGCTTCCAGGGCATCTGACATCTTTTAATCTCATACTCTTCGGCAATACTTGGAAAGCTCTTGCCGATATATTCATCAAGCTCGCGCCTTACGATGCGCGCAACCTCGCCGTCTGCCTCGCCTGCATCAAAGTAGTTGAAGCCTAGAGGGGCAAGCAGATTTGAGGTAACGTAGCCGCGCACGTAGCCACAGTAGCCGACGTCCTCGTATATTCTCTCGGCAATAAAGCGTCTTTGATGATCGCTGTGACCGAAGAGTCTGACGAACACCGCCTGACAGATAACCGTGCCGAGAGTATTCGACGAGGTGTTCCAGCCTGCGTAGGCAGAAAGCTCGAGAAGATTCATTCTGCCGCCGAGCATAGCGAGAAATTCGGCGTCACCGCCGTTGCAGTAGGCTCCGTCTGCCAATGCGGCAATTCTGCCTTCACTTACACTGCCTATAATTCTCATCGCAAAGGCTTCAAGGTCCCTTGCGTCATAGCCCGCGCTCTTCTCCTCCCAAACCTCGACGTGATCAAATGCAGGATAGTTAAGATAGAGGATAATATCCGCCTCATCGGGATTCTCGGTCCTCTCGCAGCCTGCCGATTCTATCTGATGCGGTAGAGTCAAGGCAAGCGGCCTGTCCTCGTAAAGAGGCTTGATGTTCGGTGCGCTCTCGTGAGCAAAATCACAATATATTTTTGGTGTAATTCCCTTATATTCCGCGGCGGCTCTAGCAAACAGAGTCATGCCGACCTCGTCGGCACCGGGGTACATAGCAACGTCGTCGAGTCCACTCTCGCGAATAGCGCTCTTAATTGCTTCCCTATCCATCGAGGTGTAGCCGTACTCGGCAGAATCGTCCTGCGGAATAATAAGGTAATCAATAGCTCCGTGAAGCATACCAACAATTTTGATAAGCATATCGCGGTTGAGTCTGCGGCGGCTTTCAAAGTCCTCAAGGTTACCCTTGATAGCCTCGCCGTATTCGGAAAGAAGCCCGTCTGCTTCTTCCTTATCTATAAGCCCAAGCTCCAGCTTGTGCTTAACCTGTCCCGACAGGAATATCTCCCTGCCGCAATACTCGTAATAATTGGGCTCCTCGTCGGAGCTTGAGTAGAACGGGCAGCGCATTATGAGGGCAAAGGCATAAATCTTAACCTTCGGGTTAATTTTCTTTATCTCATCGAGCATCGAGAGCCTTGCGTCAAGCTCGTCTGCCGAGAGATGATGTAATCTTGACGGAATGATACCGCCGTAAAGCAACATATCGAGCGAAATGACATAGCTGTCCACAAAAGCGGCATTCGCAATCATAAATTCGCGAAGCATATCAAAATTCGCAGCTGCCTTTTTGTCACCGAGAATCTCTCGCTCGGGGCAAATAACCTCGACTTCACTGCCCTCGGCAATTCTGCCGGGGAAATAATAGTTGCAGGGGCGCTCGTCAAGCGGAATATAAACAAGCTTCATATCAATCTTTGAGCTTCAATGCTCCAAGGAGTCTTTCAGTAATAACCTTGGGGCGAGTTATCGCAGAGCCGACAACCACCGCGTAAGGATTAACCTTAGAAATCTCCTCCATATGCGAAACCTCAAATACTCCGCCCTCGGCAATAACCTTAGCGTTCTTTACCTTCTCCTTGCACTCCCTAACGAAGTCAACGTCGGGAATCTCGCAATGGCTGGTGTAGGGAGTGTAGCCTCTCATAGTGGTGGATATGTAGTCAAAGCCGAGCTTGTCGGCATTGATTGCTTCTTCAATAGTGGAAACGTCAGCCATAATCTCTCTGCCGTTCGCATTGCTTCTTGCATACTCGAGAAGTCCCTCGAGTGTCTCGCCCGCAGGACGCGCACGAAGCGTTGCATCCATACAGAGAACGTCGCACTTGGTCGCGCATAGTCTGTCAATTTCAGCCTTAGTGGGAGTTATGTAAATCTCGCTGTCGTCATAGATCTCCTTTACGAGTCCTATAACGGGCAAGTCAACCTCGTCCTTTATACTGTCAATATCATCGCATAATGCTCTGATTCCGCACGCACCGCCTGCCTTCGCAGCCCTGGCAAACAAATGCATGATTCCGTATCCGTAAAGCGGCTCTCCTTTGACCGCCTGGCAGGATACTATCAAACCTCTTTTCAAAGCACTCATTGTTTGTCCTTTCTATACAGTTATCTAATTAACTTTTTGTGCAATTTGTATATAATTTTACTTTTGCATTTCTATCTAATTGTATTATATACTTTATTGTATGCGTTGTCAATACCTTTTTGATGTTTTTCTTTCAAAATTCAGATTTTTTTTGAAAATTATTTTCACAACAAACAAAGAACCCGAAAATGCTTCGGGTTCTTTTAGGATTACTTAATTTTGATGGTTTTAATTTCAAACGGTGCAAAGCTGATGTTAGCCTCGTCACTACCAAGAACGGACTGTTCATCCTCGAGGATGTTGCACTCGACAATTTCCCTGCCCTCTGCCATGATTTCAACGCTCGAGGTCGCGCCCATAGACTCGTACATACGAAGCACTATGCCGCCATCCTCACCGTGCTTGACGGTTTCGGTAATAACGCTTTCTCCACCGCTGATGCTATACGGCACAGCGAAATCTCTGTGAGCCGTCGAAACGGGAGTATAATTGAAGTCGTATGCGAGCTTGACGGTATCCATACCGAGCGAATGCTCGTGGGGATAGAGAGCGTATCTGAAGAAGCTCTCGCCGTTGTCGCCTCTCGCATCGGGGTGAGTGCCGGACTTATGAAGCGTGATGCCCATTTTGCCGCCATGACAGGACACACCGTACTTGCAGTCGCTAAGGAGCGAGAGTCCAATACCAAACTCCGAGAGGTCGGTCCACTTGTGCGAGCAGACCTCGAACTTTGCGATGTCGCTCTTATCTCTGTCAAAGCAGTTGCGCTCTACGTGGCCGAACTGCGTTTCGCACTTGTAGGTCGGGGCAAAGAGAGTGGTATCAAACTCGGCACGAAGCAGCGTGTGCTTGTCGGATGCAACGAGTCTGTTCTCGAACTCGACGGTAGGATTATCGTAGCGGAATTTGATATCGGTTTCAAGCATCGAATTGTCAGCCAGCGCATGCTTTACTCTCACGACGAGCAGATACTCGCCAACCGACACTATTTCCTGACTTAAGAAGCGCACGGACTTCTCTTTCATAGTGTAATCTGCATCAATATCCCAGTTATCATAGATGTAAGGAATATCCTCATACGCCTTGATTACGTTGAAGCCGCCCCCTACAAGCTCCCTGCCCTTGTAGACGAGCGAGGTAAGCACGCCGTCTTTAAGAACTGCAGTGAGATGGGGAGTAGTTATCCTGTCACCTTCGACGGTAAAGGGAATGCCCTTTGCATTCTGCTTCTTGCCGTAGCCGTAAGCCTCGAATTTATAAGGTGCTACGGTGCGCTTGCCGTCAAGAGCCTCATAGGTCTGACCGTTATCGGCAGGGAGAATCTCCAGGCGTGCGTGCGGCAAGGTGTTGAAGTACATTTTTCTGCCCTTGCCTGCGATATACGAGCGCGCCTCCTTGAGTGCCGCCTCCTGCTCGCCAAGAGCAATATCGGTCGCCTCGGGAATACAGGTGCCGGGCAGAATATCATGGAACTGATTGAGCATAAGCACGTCGTAAAGCTCGTCGGTCAACTCCTTTGCGCTCTTGTCAAAGCGAAGCACCGAGATAAGCTCCGCGTCATGCAGAGCCTCCTCGAGTCTGCGGTTATACATTTTGAGCCTATGACCTGTAGTGTAAGTACCTCTGTGAAGCTCGAGGTAAAGCTCGCCGAAGTATTCGGGAAGCTCTCTTGCGCTCACGCGCTTCATAAAATCGGAAACGGTGGTATGCTCAACTACCGCATTCTTGCAGGTCTTTTCGGTAAAGATAGCGCGGCTCACCATTTCCTCGGCAGGACCGCCGCCACCGTCGCCAAAGCCGTATGCCATAAGCACCGAGTCACTCTCGCGAGCGTCGTGAATATCGCCAAGGCGCTTGGCAACAGCCGCCTCGTCAACCCAGGTGTGAGTGGTGTTGAAGTGTACGGGAATCTTGCTGCCGTCAATGCCGCGCCACATAAACGTTTCATAGGGGAAAACGTTGGTATCGTTCCAGCTCAATTTGGTGGTGAGGAAGTAATCAACCTCGCTCTTTTTCATTATCTGCGGCAGAGCAGCCGAATAACCGAAGGTATCGGGCAGCCAGAAGGTGTCCGACTCGTAGCCGAATTTATCTCTTAAATATCTCTTTCCTCTCACGAACTGACGGCAGAACGCCTCGGAGCCAGTGAGGTTTCCGTCACATTCAACCCAGGTCGCACCGTTGACCTCAAATCTGCCCTCAGCGACAAGCCTTTTCACCTCGGCGAACAGTACGGGGTCTGCGTCCTCTATCCATTTGAGATAAAGAACGGTGGACATAAAGAACTTATATTCCTTGTGTCTGTTGAGCAGAGTCACCGCGTTGGAAACGGTACGCATAAGCTTACGTCTTGTTTCCTCGACAGTCCAGAGCCACGCGGTGTCGAGATGGCTGTGACCGATAATGCCTACGTAAGGGAGCGCTCGCTCGCTCTCGAAAAATTTGTTGATTAAATCGGTAGCCGCGAGAACTGTCTGCTCATCGGGGCATACCTTTTCAAGGGGAAGCATCTTGAATAATTCAAGGTAAAGCTTCTCTATTTCGGCTCTAGCGAACCTATCCTTTTCGGAATTATAGAGCTTTGAGAGCGCGGCGAGCTTCTCGCAAAGCTCTTTTACGGGCAGGTTAAGCACCGCAAGACCTATTCTCTCGTATACTCTGTCATTGGAGAGCGTAGCGTACGCCCAGGTGAACGGCTCGTCATAAGGATTAAGTCCCGAGATAGCGTGAGAATAATACGCCTCGAGAGTCACCTCGTCGCCGTTCTTCAGCCCCTCAAGCAGAATATATCTATGCGTTCTTGTAGGCGGCTCAAAGGCGTTAGTTATGAAATCGAGCATTCCAGCCTTCCTGCCGTTCACGCTTACGAGATGCTCTGCTGCACCCGTGTCGGCAAAGAGATAGTATTTCTCACCATCGAGCAGCCCCTCGACAGTAAACGAGAAGGTCACAAGTGCGAAATCCTTGCCCCATTTGTACCCCTTTTTTACGGGGATAACTTTACCGTCTTTATGTAATGTAACGCTCGGCTCTATAACCTCTTTAACAAGGAATGAGGAATACATTTCCTCAAGCCTTGCGACCTTGCTTACCATTCTGTCAATCTGTCTGTCCTGTAGCATTTCTTTACCTCTTATAGCGATTTGTTGGCAACCGATCTTGCCGATCTCATCGTGAACTCGTGGCAGTCATCGCCAAGCTTCTCTTGAATTGCGTTGTATAGCACGTTAATAATGTAAGAAATCGACACGATGGTCGAAACCGAGCCGCCTTCGTACGCCGCCTCTCGCCTTGTGGAGAGGAGAATATGATCGGCATATTTGGCAAGCGGAGAGTGGTCGTAGCAGGTGATGACAACAATTTTAACGCCGTTCCTTTTGGCTACCTCGGCAACGTCGATAATGTCCTTGGTGCTGCCCGATACGCTTATCAGAATTACAGTGTCGTTCTTCGACAAATTGCTCGTTATCATAGCCTGAAGATGCGTGTCGGCGGTGAAGGTCACCATCATTCCAAGGCGCGCAAGCACGTTGCTTATCTCCATAGCGGTTATGGCGGAATTGCCTACGCCAAAGGCGCAGACCTTGCCCGAGCTTATCATAAGATCGGCAATTTTTAGGCACTCGTCGTAGTTGATGCTGCGCGAGGTTTCGTTGATAGCGTCAATCATCTGAATAGCGATTCGCTTGGCGGTACAGTCGTCTGCGCTTCTGTGCATTCTGCCCGACTCCTGACTCAAATGGAGCTTGAAGTCCTGGAAGCCGTTGTAGCCGAGCTTCTTGCAGAAGCGAACGAGAGTCGCATCAGCAACCTTGAGCCTTGAGGCAAGGTCGCTTATCGAGAGATAAATTATCTCCTCGGGCGGAATATTGAGTATGCCGTTGATGACCTTTTTCTCCGCCTTGGTGGCGATTTCCTTCGCGGCATAAATTCTGTCAAGAGCCTTTCCTATCATATATATCTCCTTAAAATGCAAGTCAAATAAGTTAAGACAAAATCTGTCATTTTTTCGATAAGATAATTCTAATATATTTTCATTTATCTGTCAAGACTATTTTTTCGGCAAATGTACAAAAAGCAAAAAAGGCGGCGAATTAAGAATAAAAATTTGGCAAAATTCCATCGCCTCATTTTCAAGTAAAAAAGCGCCAAGAATTGAATAGTTTGACAATAATTGTTTGCATATTTTGGGGTTTTGAAAGAAAAAGGATAGCCGAATCGGCTATCCTTTTGATATTAAAATGTGCTTGTTTTATAGTTTTTAATCATCAGCTGCGCTTAAAGATTTTCACAACGCAAAGAAGGAAGAGCGCTCCAAGCAGTACATCAATTCCGATCCAAAGAGCAACGAAGGTGGGAGAGTAGTCCTCCTGCGTTACGGTGATCTTATCGATGTTTACTGCGTACGGATCGTCAACCTCGCCGTTTTCAGCGTAGTCCTTAGCAGTCAGATAGGAGTCGACTATCGGGAAGATAATGTTCTTAACTGCGCGTCGAGCCATATTGGACTCGGGGCTGTTAGGATCGCTGAGGTCGATGGTCTGATTATTTTCCCTATTAACCGATCCGTCAATATTGGTCTTGTTAAGAAGCTTATCATTACTTGCAAGAACGCAGTCCTCGGTGGTCATATA
>CAYXAC010000060.1:0-7405 GCA_964463025.1 uncultured Ruminococcus sp. | reverse complement strand
GGCAGCGCCCGCACAGCACGAGCTGGCCCCTATCTTCACATCGACCAATATTGCCGTTGACCAGAATCTTTTGACTATGGAATATATGCGCAAGCTGGCGCCGAAATTCGGTATGGAATGTCTGCTTGCCGAGAAGCCCTTTGCCGGCATTAACGGCTCGGGTAAGCACAATAACTGGTCTATCGGCACGGACACGGGCAAGAATCTCTTGAAGCCCGGCAAGAAGCCTGCCGAGAATAAGCAGTTTCTCTTAATTCTCGCTGCCGTCATTCGCGCGGTTGACGAGTATCAGGACCTGCTTCGCATATCGGCTGCCACCGCAGGCAACGACTGCCGTCTTGGCGGTCACGAGGCACCGCCTGCTATCATTTCGGTGTTCCTCGGTGAAGAGCTTGAAACTATCGTTAATTCTATCGTCGAGGGCTCGGATTACTCGAACGCCGAGCGCAAGTATATGTCGCTCGGAATTCCCTCTCTGCCCACTATCCGCAAGGACACGACGGACAGAAACCGCACCTCGCCCTTCGCCTTTACGGGCAATAAGTTTGAATTCAGAATGGTTGGCTCGTCGCAGAATATCGCGCTTGCCAATATCGTGATAAACACGGCGGTTGCCGAGTCGCTCTCGCTCTTTGCCGACAGACTTGAGGAAACTCTCGACTTCGACGGTGAGCTTGACGAAATTCTCACCGAAACCTTTAAGAAGCACGGAAGGATTCTCTTCTCCGGCAACTCCTACTCACCCGAGTGGGAGAAGGAAGCCGAGGCTAGAGGCCTCTCGAACTTCAAGACCGCGCCCGAGGCATACGCGCACTTCACCGACGAGAAGAACGTTGCGCTGTTTAGCAAATTCGGCGTTATGAGCGAGACCGAGATGCGCTCGCGCCGCGAGATATTCTTCGAGAGCTACCGCAAGATTAAGAACATTGAGGCGAGAGTTATGCTCGAAATGACCGCGAGGGATATTATCCCTGCCGTATCGAAGTACGTATGTCTGCTCACCGAGAGCGTGAACGCAAGGCTCGCGCTGTCAAAGACTATTAACGTCAGCGCCGAGCGTGATATTATCGAGAAGCTCTCGAATCTCCTCGCCGCGACCTACGAGGCATACGGTGCGCTGGAGCTGTCGGAGAAGCTGGCTATCTCCAAGACCGACTGCGAGGAAGCAGCCTTCTACTACAAGACGAGCGTAATTCCGCGAATGGAAGTGCTTCGCAAGTGCGTTGACTCAATGGAAGTGCTCACCGCGCGTGAATATTGGCCGATGCCGACCTATGGGGATATAACCTTTAGGGTGTAAAAAAGGCTCGCTCCGAGAGGTAGAGAGCCTTAATAGCAAAGCGACCTGCTCTTTTTGGCAGGTCGCTAATTATTATTTATCAATCTGAGCTTCTAAAATATATGCGGTAGCGAATTTCACTCCGCTTTCAAATGCTTCTTGCTCGCATATCCTCTTAAGCTCTGACGAAAGATTCATATAGCTTTGAAAAAGCCCCCCGCCCTCGTCGTTTAGTAAATCTGCTATCTGATTTTCTAAAAGCTCAAGGTTTCGTATTGTTTCGGCTCCGCCCTTGCTCGATGCAGCATCAATCATTTGCATCGTGTCCCAAATTTTTGAAAGTATAGAAGCATCGTCTTTCGCTCTCATATTATATCTCCTGTCGTTTTTGATTCCATTATACAACTGATTAATTGTAAAGTCAATACAATTTATAAATTGTATGCTAAAATTATCAAAAAGGCGCGCGGAGGCAATATGTATTACTATAAAAGAATTAGAGATTTGCGTGAGGATAACGACAAAAGCCAATCTCAAATTGCCAATTATTTGAATATGAAGCAGCAACAATACGCCAGATATGAAAATGGTATTCAAGAAATACCGTTGCATCACATTATAGCTTTGGCAAAATACTATAATGTTTCCTTAGATTATCTTGCAGGACTTGTTGACGAACCTAAAGTATTGCGATAAAAAAGAGTCGGAATTTCCGACTCTTTTTGTTTACTCTATTACTCTCACCTTAATAACACCCTCTATTGCTTCAATCTTCGGAGCAATGTCGGCAGGGACCTTGACGCCGATTTCAACTATGGTGTAGGCAAAGTCGCCCTTCGAGCCGTTCGAGAGATTCTCAATGTTGATGCCCGCACCCGATACAATACCCGTAATTGAGGCAAGCATATTTGCTACGTTCTTGTGGCAGATGCAGATTCTGGATGCACCCGTGTGGGGGATAGAAACTGCGGGATAGTTGACCGAATTCTTGATATTTCCACTCTCGAGGAACTCGCAGAGCTGCTGCGCTGCCATAACCGCGCAGTTGTCCTCGCTCTCGGCAGTAGATGCGCCAAGGTGGGGAATGCTCACCGTATTCTTCATCTTTACAGTATCGGGAGTGGGGAAATCGGTCACGTATGCGGCTACCTTTCCGCTTTCGAGGGCAGCTGCCATATCAGCAGAGTTCACGAGGTCGGCACGCGCAAGGTTGATAATGCGGACTCCGTCCTTCATTTTCGCGATAGTTTCCTTGTTTATCATCCCCTTGGTCGTAGCGGTCGAGGGAACGTGTAGGGTGATGTAGTCCGATGTCGCGTAAATCTCGTCGTAGCTCTGTGCGTGAACAACCGCGCTAGAGAGGCTCCACGCCGCGTTTACCGTCAGGTAGGGGTCGCAGCCGACAACCTTCATGCCGAGATTCTTCGCGGTGTTCGCAACCAGACCGCCTATCGCACCGAGGCCGATAACGCCAAGCGTTTTGCCGAGAATCTCGCAGCCTGCAAACTTCGACTTCTCCTTCTCCACCGTCTTTGCAATATCGGGGTCGGCAGCGTTCGCCTTTACCCACTCGATACCGCCCGCAACGTCACGAGAGGCGAGAATCAGAGCCGCAACCGCAAGCTCCTTAACACCGTTGGCATTCGCACCGGGCGTGTTGAAAACAACTATACCGCGCCCCGCGCACTCCTCTATCGGAATATTGTTGACGCCCGCGCCTGCTCTCGCTATCGCGAGAAGCTCCTCGTTATACTCCATCTCGTGCATATTCGCCGAGCGAACCATAATGGCATCGGCATTCGTCACCGAGTCGGATACCTCGTATACCGCCTTGTCAAATACGTCTGTGCCGACGGCGGCTATTTTATTGAGTAATTTTATCTTTTTCATAGCTTTCTCTTATTTCTGAATCTTGGGGTTATCAATAGCAAACTGTTTCATAAATGCCACGAGCTTTTCCACGCCCTCGTAAGGCATAGCGTTGTAAATAGACGCGCGCATACCGCCGACACTCCTGTGTCCCTTGAGGTTCACAAGACCTGCCTCTGCCGCATCCTTGGCGAACTTCTTGTCAAGCTCGCCGTCACCCGTAACGAACACGACGTTCATCATACTGCGGCACTTCTTGTCAACGGGTGCGGTGTAGTACGCCTGACCCTGACCGTCGAGGTAGTCGTAAAGAAGGCTCGCCTTCTTCTCGTTGCGGCGCTTCATTTCCTCAAGGCCGCCAATGGAGAGTATCCACTCGAACACCAGCTTCGCCATATATATGCACCAGCAGGGCGGAGTGTTGTACATCGAGTCGTTGTCTGCCATCTCCTTGTAGTTGAGCATAGCCGGTGTGTCCTCGCGCGCGTTGCCGATAAGGTCGTTACGCACGATAACTATGGTAACGCCTGCAGGGGCAATATTCTTCTGCGCGCCTGCGTAGATAACGCCGAACTTCTGAACGTCAACAGGCTCAGAGCAGATGCAGGAGGACATATCGGCAACAAGCGGAACGCTACCCGTGTCGGGAATATAGTGGAACTTGGTGCCGTATATAGTATTATTGAAGCAAATATGCACGTAGTCCGCATCGGGACGGAAATCCGAGCGAGTAGTTTCGGGAATCGTCGAGAAGGTGGGAGATGCGCCGGCGCTCGATGCCGCAATAGCGACATCACCGTATTTTTTTGCCTCCATAGCCGCCTTCTTCGAGAACTGACCCGACACGATATAGTCGGCGCACTTGTGCGCGGAGAGCAGATTCAGAGGAACTGCCGCAAACTGAGTCGACGCACCGCCCTGCATAAAAAGAACCTTGTAATTTGCGGGAATGTTCATCAGCTTGCGCAGAGCATCCTCCGCATCGTGAAGTATCTGTTCAAACTCGGGTGTACGGTGGCTCATCTCCATTACCGACATTCCCGACTCGCCATAGCAGAGCATCTCTGCCTGCGCGCGCTCAAGAACCTCGAGAGGAAGCATAGAAGGACCTGCGGAAAAGTTATACACTCTATCCATTTCTTTCACCGTATTACCTGCCTTACAGGTAACCCTTTCATTAAAAAAATAGTAATACAAAAATTATACAACAAAGCGCCCGCTTTGTCAATAATAAATTTCAAGACTTGCGTATTATGACGATATATATGAGCGTTTATAATAGTCTATGCAAAATCTCGCGCGAAGCTCACAGCAGCGCGGACGTTGACTTTGCCCGAGATTTATGCTACAATTGACTAAAAGCTTATTTTGAGGTGATTTTATGGAAAAGAAAATTCTGATAGCTATCGGTGGAGTCTTGCTGCTGATTATGGTGGCTTGCGCATATTTTCTTGGCGTTTATCTGCCCGAGAAGAACGAGCAGGCAAAAAAAGATAGGCTTGTGCACGAGTATTATGAAGCTAAGCTTGAGCTTTACAGTGCTGAGAACGAGGAATTCGAGGAATACGAGGTTGATATCGCGTTTATCGGTGACAGCCTGACCGACGGATATAATCTCGCGGAGTATTACCCAGACTACGTCACGGCGAATCGCGGTATCGGCGGCGAAACTACTCACGGACTAGAGGACAGAATGCAGGTGTCGCTCTACGACCTAAAGCCAAAGGTAGCGGTAATGCTCATCGGTGGCAATAATCTCGACACGATGATGGAAAATTATGAGGATTTACTTATCGGAATGCGCGACAATCTGCCAGAAACTAAGGTTATTCTCCTGTCACTCACCTCAATGGGCGGCAGCTGGGCGCGCAAGAATCAGCTTGCCGCATACAACAACGTGATTATCAAGAAGCTCGCGGCGAAATACGGCTTTGCCTTCGTTGACCTTTACACACCGCTATTCAACGAATCGACGGGCGAAATTTACGCTGAGTACACGAGCGACGGCGCGCATCTGACGCCTGCAGGCTACAGGGTGTTCACCGATGCAGTAACGCCGGTGATTGAGGAATTGTTAAGTAAGGAATAAAAAGCAAAGCACCACAGACGTGGTGCTTTTCTACCTTTTATAATAAAACTATTTTCTTCCACGTTTTTTTAGTATCATATCTGTGGCAATCAATCTTGGCCTGTTAAAGCGTTGTATAATAACAAACGGAATATTAAACAGCAAAAAGAGAATGGACAGAACCCATCCGCCGATGCCTTTCCAAATAAAAACACAACCAAAACCAAGTATTGATACAATAACATGCGTCATCTCTGCAATGCAGGTCTCTTTTATTAATACCGATATTTTCTGTTCATTGTCTAATCTTTTCTTTGGCATAAATCTCGGCAATATTTTTGTTATGATAAGACTTGCATCGGGAAGCTTGGTTTTCCACTTCATTATCTTGATTTTGTTATATATTGCGCCCTCTTTTTCAAATGAAAAGCTTTTAAAGGGAAAGCGCTTTTCATATATCCATTTCCGTGGATAGATTCTGCCAAGAAGAAAAACAATTACAATTACACACAAAATGTAAAGAATGGCGTACAAAAACATACATCCCCCTAAATGTTATTATTTCACGTTAAGGTTGAATTTGGATTTTGTTCCGTTTTTATGATGATGAAATTCTACTTACTCAATTATCAAAATATAATCGTAAACATCCTGGCCGCCGTTTAATACATAAATTTCCTTGCCTTTATAGGTAGCATTAAGATGCTTTGCAATCTGTTCCGCTTCTTCATCTGTTGCTTCATTGCCGCAGAATATAATACAGACATCGTAGTTTTCTAAGCCGATCTTATCGATGGTATTAAAAACGGTAGTAAGACGACAATCGTCAGCCGCAAGAAGATTTTTGCCAACAAAGCCTATATACTCTCCTGTATGCAGTTCTGTTCCGTCAATAGTAGCATCTCTTACACAGTGAGAAATCTCGGCGGTTACAACATCTTCCATCGCCATTCTTAAATCCTCAACAATAGAATCTGCATCACTCAGGTTAGTGTCAAGCATAGCAAGCGAGGCATATCCCGCACCGATAGTTGTGCTTTCGATTACACGGACGTCTGATTTATCATACAGATTAGCCGCCTGCTGTGCGGTGAGAATAATATTACTGTTGTTTGGGAAAACAAATATAACGTCGGCATTGACCTCGTCAAAGGCATCAATGAAATCCTCTGCAGACGGGTTCATGCTCTGACCTCCATCCACTATCACATCAGCGCCTCGGTCACGGAAGGTTTGCTTTAGTCCCTCGCCACAGGCCACTACAACAACCCCGTATTTTTTACGCTCTCTTTGGGGAGCGTTTTCTTTCTCCTCGGTCATAGTATTATTGTGTTGAAGAGACATGTTTTCAATCTTGACCTTAAGGAATTCTCCGTACTGCTGGCAGAAATTAAGCACTCTACCGGGGGTCATAGTATGTACGTGAAGCTTAACAATGCTTCCATTACGAACGGTCACGATAGAATCTCCGATAACCTTCAGAAAATCTGAAATCATTTTCACATCAAAGGCGGAAATGTCGGTTTTTGCATTCTGCAATCGAAGAAGAATTTCGGTACAATAGCCAAACTCCAGCACGCTGTCCTCACCGAATGCGTCAAGATCAATCTGCTGTGACCTTTCTGAAACAGGACTAAAATTCTCAACGTCATCGCCCGTTACCGCACGCATCATACCGTCCACGATATAAATAAGTCCGGCAGCGCCCGAATCAACTACACCCGCCTTTTTTAGCACGGGAAGCAAGTCGGGGGTTCTTGCGAGCGAGCGCTTTGCCTCATCGATAAATGCATTAAGGAATGCCTCGGGAGTATCAGTGTTTTGCTCACAGGCATATTCCGTCGCTTCACGCACTACGGTAAGAATAGTTCCCTCAGCGGGAGTCATAACCGAGCTATACGCTTGCTTTACCCCCTGACGAAAGGCTTCGCCTATCTCAAAGGTATCAGCCGCATGAAGTCCGGAAAATCCGTTTTTTATTCCTTCAATAAACTGCGAAAGAATAACGCCCGAGTTTCCTCTTGCCGAAAGAAGCATTCCGCTTGAAATTCGGTCAGCCATCTTATCAAGCGACTCCGATACAGCTTCATCGTGATATACACCACCCATAATAGTAAGCAACATATTATCTCCCGTATCTCCGTCGGGAATGGGAAATACGTTTAAGTCATTGATCTCTTTTGCGTGTG
>CAYXAC010000059.1:0-7409 GCA_964463025.1 uncultured Ruminococcus sp. | reverse complement strand
CGAAAGTCCAGGATGCAGGGTTATCGTCGGTGCCGTTCTGGAATGCGTAGTCCTCGATAAGCTTGTCTGCTCTGTGACGTGCCTTACAGCCCTTGCAGTCCATAAGAGGGTCGGAGAAGCCGCCTACGTGACCCGAAGCCACCCAGGTCTCAGGGTTCATAATGATAGCTGCGTCAAGACCCACGTTGTAACGCGACTCCTGAACGAACTTCTTCCACCAAGCACGCTTTACGTTATTCTTGAACTCAACGCCAAGAGGACCGTAGTCCCAGGAGTTAGCCAGACCGCCGTAAATCTCGGAGCCGGGGAAGATGAAGCCTCTGTTCTTACAGAGCGCAACGATTTTGTCCATTGTCTTTTTACTGTTTTCCATTGTTTTTCACCTCAAAATAGAGAATTTGTAAACTTTAGTTGTTATTTTCGACGACTTCGCCGTAAATTACACCGCCCTCGTGGCTGATAGGCTTGACGTTTACGAGCTTCGTGCAGAGGTTGACGTCACTCGACGCGCATACCTCAATATAGGAGTCGGAGTGACCGATATAGGCACTCGACTTTTTGGTTTCAAAGATAACATCAAGCGGCTCTCCGAGAGCTACCACTCTGTCAAGCACCTCGTCACGCACTCTCTCGCACTCCTTGATAAGCGCGGCACTGCGGATATGCTTGGTTTCCTCGGGAATCTGGTCGGGATAATCCGCGGCGGGAGTTCCCTCTCGCTTCGAGTAGGCGAAAACGTGAGCGTCAAGCAGTCCTGCCTCGCCAACGAAGCGCATAGTATCGAGGAAATCCTCCTCGCTCTCGCCCGGAAAGCCTACCATCAGGTCGGCGGTGAGCATCACGCGCGGCATCAATTCCTTAATGCGATTTATATTGTCAAGCGCCATAGCTCGACTGTATCTGCGCTTCATTCTGCGAAGCACCGAGTCCGAGCCACTCTGCATTGACACGTGGAAATGCGGTGTGAGTATCGGGAGCTTTGCCACCCTCGTTATGAACCTCTCGGAGAGAAGCTCGGGCGCCATAGAGCCAAGCCTTACCCGCTCGCAGCTATGCCTTGCGTCAAGCTCGCACAGCAGGTCGGCAAGGTCGTATTTTTCGTCAAAATCGGCTCCGTAAGAGCCTGTTTCAATACCCGTAAGCACTATCTCACGAGTGCCTTTTTTATAGAGTCCCTCGACCTCGGCGATAACGTCCTCGGGGCGCTTGGAGCGCACGGGACCTCTCGCGCCCGAAATGGCGCAATAGGTACATTTGCACTCGCAGCCGTCCTCAATCTTGACGTACGCGCGCGTTCTCGGCGCGCTCTCAATGCACATCGGCTCGAAGCTTGCGCCATCAAGCGAGGTCACAAAATTCGAAATTTGAAATTCGGAATTCGAAATTAACTCCTCGGCTATTTCTACGCACTTCATCTTATCCGCCGTGCCAAGCACAGCCGATACACCCTCAATTTCTAAGACCTCTCGGGGTGCACGCTGGGTATAGCAGCCGATGGCGATAACCACCGCGTTGGGATTCTTCCTGATAGCTCTGCGTATGTACTTGCGCGACTTCGCGTCGCTCTCGGCAGTAACCGTGCAGGTGTTGATTACGTACACGTCGCAAACATCATTGAAAGACGCGACCTCATATCCCGCCCTCTCAAACGACTCGGCAATGGCTTCGGTTTCGTAGAGCGAAACCTTGCAGCCAAGGGTGTAGAGTCCAACCTTACGCATCTTCGCCGCCGTATACCTCGGGCTTCAGAATTCCAATGTAAGGAAGCGCGCGGTACATCTCGGCATAGTCAAGACCGTAGCCGACCACGAACTCGTCGGGTATCTCAAGTCCCACGTAATCGGGTGTGAAATCAACAACGCGGCGCGAGGGCTTGTCGAGAAGCGTGCAGGTCTTAACACTCTTTGCGCCCTTGTGCTTAAGATAGCCGACAAGGTAGGAGAGCGTTCTGCCGCTGTCAATTATATCTTCAATGATAAGGAAATCGCATGTCTCAATGTCAGGACGGATAACATCAAGAACGATGTTAACGTTGCCACTCGACGAGGTGCCGCAGCCGTAGGAGGAAACGCGCATACAGTCGATTTCCACAGGCACGGTAAGCTTCTTCATAAGATCGCCCATAAACACTATCGAGCCCTTGAGAATGCAGAGAAGCACAAGCTTCTTGTCAGAACCGCTGTAATCGCGGTCGATTTCATCTGCAATACGTGTGACCGTCTTGGCAAGCTCGGTTTCGGTTATAAGAATTTCTTTGATATCCTTATTTATCATATCAACACTACCCCATTTTAATTTGATACAGTATATTTTAACAGAAAGCGAAAAAAATGTCAAGTAAAATGGCGACGGTTTAGAAGATTTTTATCTTAATTATATTATTTATATAAGTTTTTTTAAAAACCATCTTGACAAACCCGAAGTTTTCGGCTATAATATACTCTGCTTTCGTATGGTTTATTGAATACGCGAGGCATCGGGTAAAGGATTTTTACCCAAGACGTTAATTTATTTTACAAGGAGGTGCGAGTCCATGAAAAGAACATACCAGCCTAAGAAAAGACAGAGAAAAAAGGAACATGGCTTCAGAAAAAGAATGGCTACCGCTAACGGTAGAAAAGTTCTTAAGAGAAGACGCGCCAAGGGCAGAGCTAAGCTCACCTACTAATTGATGGTCAACCTTGATTGACCCTGTCGTCACGGACGACTAAGAAAACCTCCGATAAAGCGCAAACTTTGCATGACTTTATCGGGGGTTTTGCATAGTTAAAATTATTATTTCGAGGGGGTACGGGTATGAAATTTCGGGCAATTTGCGAAAATCATCTGTATTCCAAGGCGTATTCGAAGGGTAAGAGGGCTGTGACGTCGGCTCTCGCGGTTTACGTTTTACCCGACTATCAAGCCAAAAGACTGGCGAAGGCACATCCCGAAAAACGAGTGGTCAACCGTATCGGTCTTACCACGTCAACGAAGCTCGGCGGGGCGGTCGTAAGGAGCCGCTGCCGACGTATATTGCGCGAGGGTCTCAGAGCTGTTGAGCGTGAAAAGGCGCTTAAGACAGGCTTTCTAATCGTTATCGCGGCGCGCAGTGCATCGGTCAACCTTAAGAGCACCGAGATCAAGCGTCAGCTTGATCTGGCATTCACGAAGCTCGGTATGTATGCCGAGGACAAAGGCGAAAAAATATGAAGCACGTAATGATATGGCTCATACGCCTTTACAAAAAGTACATCTCACCATTAAAACCGCCCTGCTGCAGGTTTACACCGACCTGTTCGACCTACGCCATTGAGGCATTTGAGAAACGCGGCTTTTTTGCAGGCTTCATCCTTACAGTCTGGCGCATTTTGCGTTGTAATCCCTTCGGTAGAGGGGGCTACGATCCTGTGCCCGACAAGGGCTTTCGGAGCTATTCAAAATGCAGGGAAAACGAGTGTGAGATAACAACCGAAAAGGAAAAGGAAAACTAAAAAATGTTAGATTGGCTTTACGAACTGCTTGGAACTATGCTTTCATGGTTCAGCAGTTTACTGTTTGACAAATACGTCTTTGGACTTATTCTCTACGCCCTTCTTTTCAAGCTTCTGTTTCTTCCCTTCTCTATCAAGCAGCAGAAGAATCAGATCAAAATGGCACTTCTTACGCCAAAAATCGAACTTATCAAAGCAAAGTACAAGGGAAGAACCGATCAACCTACTATGCAAAAGCAGCAGCAGGAGATCATGGAGCTTCAGCAGAAGGAAGGCTATAATCCCCTCTCGGGTTGTCTGCCCCTGCTTCTTCAGATGCCTATAATTATCTTCCTTTATAACGTTATAAGAGGACCTCTCTCTTACATTTGCAAATTCTCCGCAGAGGAAATTGAATCCATCAAGGGTATTATCGGCTCCAGCGCGACAAGTGAAATCTCGCTCGTTGGTGAGATTAACACCTATTTAGCTAACGGTGGCGGCGGACTCGCGGCATTCGAGGAGAGCCTTGACAAGCTCCCGAGCTTCGAGCTTTTCGGCACCAACCTTGCAGAAAACCCCAGCTTTACCAGCTGGACGATTCTCATTCCCGTTATCGCGGCGGCGCTCACCTGGCTTTCTATGTTCCTCTCTCGTAAGTGGAACTCCAACCCTGCAACTCAGTCGCAGGACGCGCAGGCTAACGCTTCGATGAAGATGATGGATCTTATGATGCCCGCTATGACTCTCTTTATGGCATATAGCCTTCAGAGCCTTATGGGTATTTACTGGATTTATCAGTCGGCTCTCGGTATTCTTCAGAGCTTCATTATCTCCCACGCTATGCCTCTTCCCAAGTTCACAGAGGATGAGCTTCGCGAGATGAAGAAGGCACAGAAGGCGGCGGAAAAGGCTGCTATCAGCGCGGCGAAGAACGCACCCAAGCACCGTTCTCTCCACTACATCGACGAGGAGGATTACGACACTCTCCCCGAGGTAAAGAGCGACAAAAAGGACACAGGCAAGAACTCCGGCAGTATGGATTTGCCCGAAATTTAAGACACAAATTACAAGGAATTAGATACGATGATTAAAGAAATTACAGCAGTTGGCAAGGATATAATCGAAGCCAAGGACAACGCCAGAATTGCGCTTGGCGCAGGCGAGCTTGACGACGTACAGTTTGAAATTATAGACGGTGGAACGAAGGGTATCCTCGGTCTTTTCGCAAGACCTGCGAAGGTTAGAGCCTTCATCGAGCTTCCCGAGGTTAAGGAAAAGCGCGAGAGAAACCGTCACGCAAAGAAGGATAAGCCCCAGGGCGAAAAGAAGCCCGAGAAGAAGGAAAATCAGCAGCCGAAGCAGAAGAAGCAAAAGTCCGAAAAGAAGCCCCAGGCTCCTAAAAGCGACGTTATTCCCGAGGAGGAGCTCAAGATGGAGCGTCGCTTCGTTGAGGCGGGCGAGGATATGTCCTACGACTTTGTTAAGACTCTTCTTTCCGACATCGGCCTTAACGCCGAGGCAGAGCTTTACTCCTGCGAGGACGGAACCAGAAGAATTACCATCGTTGGCGACGATGCATCCGCACTTATCGGTCACCACGGCGACACTCTCGATGCTTTGCAGTATCTTGCAAACCTCGCGTCTGCAAGAAAGAACTCGAAGGGCGAGCGCGACAAGAGCCGCGTAACAATAAACATTGAGGGCTACAGAAAGAAGAGAGAGGAAACTCTCAAGGCTCTCGCAAGAAGAATGGCGGCAAAGGCGCTTCGCAACAAGAGAAGCGTAATGCTTGAGCCTATGAGCGCTTACGAGAGAAGAATAATTCACTCCGAGATTCAGGGCATTGAGGGCGTAAGCACCAACTCTATCGGCTCTGACAATAACAGAAAGATCGTTATCTTCCTCACCGACAAGAAGCCTGAGGAAATTTTCGCAGAGGAAAACACGGCAGAGGCTGTAGAAACCGAAGCAAGCGAGGCTTAAAATGAATAATCTGACGCAGGTAATTGCGGCAGTATCGACCCCACCCGGCAAGGGTGGGGTTGCCATTATACGCGTTTCGGGTGACGGGGCGTTCGATATTGCCGACAAGGTATTTTTGCCCATAAAAAATACTAAATTTTCAGACTGTCCCGCGAGAATGCAGATATAC
Organism: uncultured Ruminococcus sp.; assembly: GCA_964463025.1. GTDB lineage: Bacteria > Bacillota > Clostridia > Oscillospirales > CAG-272 > UBA1740. The sequence continues at coordinate 1,802 of CAYXAC010000059.1, read as the reverse complement.
GGTCATATCATCGACGGCGGCGAAAGGGTTGACGACGTGCTTGCGACACGCTTCGTAGCGCCTCACTCATACACGGGCGAGGACACGGTCGAAATAGCCTGTCACGGCGGAATTCTCGTCACGGCACTCGTCTTGGAGGCTATACTCAAGGCAGGTGCGGTGCCTGCTACGGCAGGCGAGTTCACCAGACGCGCATTTCTTAACGGCCGTCTATCGCTCACCGAGGCAGAAGCAATCTCCGACCTGCTCGAAGCACGCTCGCGCGAGCAGATCAAGCTCTCGTCAAGCGGTGCGCGCTCTGCTCTGTCGACGAGAATCAATGAAATTCGCACAGAGCTTGTCGGTCTTATGAGCTCGATTTACGCTAGAATCGACTATCCCGACGAGGATCTTGGTGACTTTGACGACTCCGAGGTGCTCGCGCGCTTATATAATATAAGGAAGAAAATCACTTCCCTGCTCTCGACCTACAAGACGGGCAGAGCGATAAGCGAAGGTGTCAGAACGGTTATATGCGGCAAGACTAACGTGGGCAAAAGCTCGCTTTACAATATGCTGCTCGGCGAGGACGCGGCTATCGTCACCGACATTGAGGGTACGACGCGCGACGTGCTTGAGAGAAGCGTTCCGCTTGGCAGAGTTATGCTCCGACTTGCCGATACGGCAGGGATTCGCGAGGGCGAGGGAGTTGATGCAGTCGAGCGTATTGGAATAGAAAAAAGTCGTGAAATGATAGAGAAAAGCGAGCTATTGTTTGCAATTTTCGATATTTCAAGCCCCTTTGACGAAAAGGACGAGCTTCTACTCGAGCTGATTTCCAAGTCTTGCGCGCCTAAAATTGCGATACTCAACAAATCTGACAAGCCTGCAATATTTGACAAAAGCAAGCTCGGCGATGGCTTTAACTATACGCTCGTCACCTCAATGCAGGGTGAGGGCAGTGAGAATCTTAACGAGATAGAGCGAGTGGTGAATGCGCTCTTTACCGACGAGCAACTGGTGGTTGGCGAGGACGCGGTGCTCTTCTCGGCAAGGCAAAATGCCTCACTCGCCCGTGCGCTCGAATTCGTCGAGCTTGCGATAGGCAGCCTCGCGGCAGGCTTCTCGCAGGATGCGGCATCTAGCGATATCGAAAGAGCGCTTGGTGCGATATCCGAGCTTGACGGACGGGCCGTGAGCGAAGAAATTGTCGCCGACATATTCTCTAAATTCTGCGTTGGCAAATAAGGAGTTATCAATGGAAGAAAAGCGATTTAAGAAAAACGACGAGGGCTTCGTCTGCAAAAATTGCGGAAAAGAGGTTCTGCCACTCGGCTTCACCTCTAGGAATCACTGCCCATTTTGCCTCTGCTCTCTGCACGTTGATATAAATCCCGGCGACAGAGCCAACGGCTGCGGCGGCATTCTGCGCCCGATTCAGACGCTGCCTGACGCAAAGCGCGGATACATTATCATTCACCGCTGCGACAAATGCGGTAAGACGGTGCGCAACCGTTCCGCCCACGAAGCAAAGGTTCAACCCGACGACACCGACCTGCTCATTAAGTTGACGGCAGGAATCGGTAGATAATATAGGGGCTGCCACATTTGGTAAAACCGAAAAAGCCCAAAGAATAACGAAAAAATAGTCTCAAATACGGCAAAAAAGTATGAACAAGACAGTGGTAATGTTGAAATCCTACGGATTTCTTCAAAATTATTATGGACTTTTTCTACCGCCGTTTGCTGAACTCTCGTCGTAGGTAACTACGCCTTCGGTCGCAAACGACGCTTTTTCCTCAAATCTGCCAATATCTATAATT
>CAYXAC010000058.1:0-7502 GCA_964463025.1 uncultured Ruminococcus sp. | reverse complement strand
AATTAAATATTTAAAATAAGCTACTAAATCCTCACGCATATGGGTATTTTTATCCTTTTTGTTGGTCAAAGCGGCCGCGATGGTATACTCACCGCTCGCTATCATTGCAGACAGTACAAGAGGCATCAATAAAAGCAACGACGATATCACGGTTAGCAAAAATGCGCATTCAGCCTTTCCCTTCGAGCGTGAATAAGCGTAAACAATCATAACAGCAGAAACAATCGCGATTATACTCCAAAAAGATATAATCTTAATTGGCAAAATAAATGTCAACGCATTTATGAGTAAAAGCGATATTGCACAAATGTATGAAAACCAACGTTTCTCTTTGTTCTCAAATAGAATGATTGCCGCCAGCAAGGCCGATACTATCGGAAGCATCAACTCTCCTAAAGTGAAAGATAGAAATCCGAAGATGATACACAAGATAGACAAAATGAACATTACTTTTTTATATGTTAAATTGATCTTCAACCCGTTTTTCATTTCAACTCCAAGCGAACATTTTTCATAATATTATATCACATTTATTTTATTTTGTAAAGATTTTTTATTATTTTTGTATTAAAATAATGTTAATAAGCATTAGAGTTTTGAATTTTTCAATTTTATTATTGCAAATTGAGAAGAAATGTTGTAGAATATATATTGGAATAATTTGCACGAAAGGAGGAGCAGTATGGGCAATCTAAGATTAGAAACGCCTATTGGAGAAATAAACGGTATCGGTAAAGTGCGCGAAAGACAGCTTGCAAAGCTTGGGATATCCACCGCCCTCGATCTGATTTATCTTTTTCCAAGGGCATATGAAATGCGCGGAAATATAAAACCGCTTTCGCATTATGATCCTGAAGTCCCCTGCGCCTACCTTTTAACCGTGGCAACAGAGGTGCGACAGACTACAATAAGACGCGGTCTTACCATTTCAAAATTCAGAGCATTTGACTATTCGGGATCGGTTGAGATTACTTTCTTCAATAGTCCGTTTGTCAAAGACGTTTTCCATATCGGCTCGACATTCAGATTCTGGGGAAAAGCATCGCCTCAAAAGAACAAGCTGCAGTTAACTAACCCAAAATATGAACCCTATGTCGAAGGCGTTCCGCTGGCAGATTTTGTGCCTATTTATCCACTCACCGAGGGCATCTCCTCAAAGCAGATAGACAAGCTCATGAAAATTGTGCTAAATGATATTCTGCCCCAAATTAAAGACCCAATTCCCGATAAAATCAGAATCGATAATTCTCTACCGACCTTGACCTTTGCGCTCAAAAATGCGCATTTTCCGGAAAATAAAAACGCACTTTCGCGCTCGCTCACGAGGCTTGCCTTTGACGAAATGCTTTACTTTGGCATCGGTATTTCCCTGTCCGCTTCGCAGAAAAGTCGAGGTGAGGGTATCAGATTTTCGCCCTGCTCTCTTTCGGAGCTTACTTCGCATCTTCCCTATGAACTTACAAACTCACAGAAGCAGGCTATAAATGATGTGTACCACGATACTGTAATCGGTGTTGGCGGCAAGGTTTCGCCCATGGCGCGTATTATAGTAGGTGACGTCGGTTGCGGCAAGACCGTCTGCGCTCTCGCGGCTATGTACATTGCAGCAAAGTCAGGATATCAATCTGCACTTATGGTTCCCACGGAAATACTTGCAAATCAGCATTTTCACGAAGCATGCGATCTACTCGGCAAGCTTGGGCTTAATCTAGAGCTTTTGCTTGGCTCGACTACACAAAAAGAAAAGAAGCGCATCAAGGAAGCTCTTAAAAGCGGCGAGGTTGATATCGTCATCGGTACACATGCGCTTATTTCGGATAATGTAGAGTTTGCTTCGCTTGGGCTTGTGATTACAGACGAGCAGCACCGATTCGGCGTTGCTCAGCGCGCAAAACTAAAGGAAAAGTCGGCTATGGCGCACCTGCTCGTTATGAGTGCCACGCCGATTCCGCGAACGCTTGCATTAACAATGTACGGCGACCTTGATATTTCAAGAATTACCGAAATGCCAAAAGGCAGACAGCGCGTTGATACCTTCGTTGTTAACGAAAGCTACAGATATAGACTTAACGATTTTATCTCAAAACAAGTCGCCCTAGGCGGACAATGCTATATCGTCTGCCCGTCTATCGAGCGCGCTGAAGATGAGCCCGAGGCAATGATTCCGGCTTCAATTGGAGGCCAACTAATCTCCGAGGGTTCGCTGAATCTTAAAAATGCAGTAGAATTCTCCGAGGAACTGAAACAGGCACTGCCTAATCTGCGAATTGAGGTCCTGCATGGCAGAATGAAAAACACCGATAAGGACGAGGTGATGTCTCGCTTTTCGCTTGGGGAAATAGACGTTTTGGTATCCACCACGGTAATCGAAATTGGCGTAAATGTTCCTAACGCTTCGCTTATGATAGTTGAGAACGCAGATCGCTTCGGTCTATCCCAGCTTCACCAGCTGCGCGGACGCGTGGGACGCGGCAGCCGAAAGTCTTACTGTATTTTGGTTTCGGATATCAACTCTCCAAAATCCAGAGATAGACTTGAGGTAATGCGCACAACCTACGACGGATATGAAATAGCAGAAAAGGATTTAATTCTTAGAGGGCCAGGCGATTTCTTTTCTTCTGTTCGCGATGATAATTTGAGGCAGAGTGGCGGTTTCGATTTCAAGTTCGCCTCGATGTTCGACAACTCAGATTTGCTTTCAACCGCTTTCTCGGTTGCAAAGGCCATTGTGTCCAAGGACCCCAAATTAGAGCTTCTCGAGCATGCAGAAATCCGTAAAAAGCTCGAAAACATACTCAACGCTTCCTCATCAACTATTTCATAAACTCAAGCCAAGAAAGGTAAAAATATGGCACAAAAACCACTAGCTGATAGAATGCGTCCGACCGCCTTTGAAGAGGTTGCGGGACAGGCACATCTCGTTGGAGAAAGAGGTGTTCTCAGGCGTCTTACAGACAACCAAAGAATACCTAATATGATATTTTACGGCCCACCCGGTACGGGAAAAACAACGGTAGCAAATATTATTGCTTCTATTTCCGGAATGCAGCTTCACAAGCTCAATGCAACAACTGCTTCACTCGCTGATATCAAAGAGGTTATCGCAACTACCGACAATATGTTCAGCGAAAACGGAACTCTGCTCTATCTCGATGAAATTCAGTATTTCAATAAGAAACAGCAACAGTCGCTTCTTGAATTCATGGAAAACGGCAAACTGACACTAATTGCTTCAACAACCGAGAATCCATATTATTACGTATATAACGCCCTTCTCTCGCGTTCATCGGTTTTTGAGTTCAAGTCGGTTAAAGCAGAAGATTGTATTTCATCGCTTAATCGCGCGCTCAAAATACTAAACGAGGATTTTGCTTCTGATAAAACGGCGAGCGAGAATGTTCTACTCGCAATAGCGAGAGCATGTGGCGGTGACGTTAGAATGAGTATAAGCGTTCTCGAAAACGCATATTACATATCCGATAACGAAATTACGCTCGAAGCGGTAGAGTCGCTACTACCTACCGTTGTCGGTCATTTTGACCGTGACGGCGATATGCATTATGACCTGCTATCCTGTCTTCAAAAGTCTATACGCGGCTCCGATCCCGATGCTGCCGTGTTTTATCTTGCAAAAATTCTTGCTTCCGGAGACCTACTCTCCACTTGCAGAAGAATTCTGGTCATAGCCAACGAGGATATCGGTTGCGCTTATCCTATGGCGGCTTCCTTGGCATACGCTTGCACCGAGAGTGCACGTTCGGTAGGATTGCCCGAGGCCGCTATTCCACTTGCGAATATCGTCGTGATTCTCGCTACTGCACCCAAATCCAACTCTGCATATATGGCATATCACCGCGCTATGGAGGATATACAAGCAGGACTCGGCAATTCAATCCCCAAGCATCTGCAAAGCCCTAACTTCGAAGGATATAAATATCCACACGATTATCCTAACGGCTACGTAATGCAGGATTATTTGCCAAAGGATCTTGTTGGCAAGCATTATTATGAGTTTGGCAGCAACAAAACCGAGCAGGCAGCCAAGGCTTACCACGAGATGATAAAGGCTAGCTTTAACAACCGTAAGAACTAGAAAAGCGCTTACTTTTGACAGGATTTTACATAAATCTTGACAAATTAGATATTATTTGATATAATTATTTGGTTGAATAAAGATTTTAACGGAGGAATCATTAGTATGATTTTCCACTTTATACTTAACCCCAAGTCCGGAAGAAGTATCCAGCAGAAGAAAATGGAAACCGAAATAAAGGAAGCCTGTGCTAAAAGGCAGCTCAGCTACCATATTTATTATACTACCTGTCCGGGCGATGCTACCAAGTACGTTAATGAGATGATTAAGATATCGCATGAGCGTCAGCGCTTTATCTCTGTTGGTGGTGACGGCACTATTAACGAGATAGCGAATACCGCACCCGGCAACCCTAACGTAGAATTCGGTGTTATTCCGAGTGGTTCGGGTAATGATTTTGTCAGGAACTTCACTAAAAAAGAGTTGTTTTCGAAAATTGACGCGCAAATCGACGGTGAGCCTATCGCTATCGACCTCATCAAATGCAACGACTGTTATTCGGCGAATATGCTCAACATCGGGTTTGACTGCGCAGTTGTAAAAGAGGTTGAAAAAATCAAAAAGACTAAACTCGTCCCCCCTGGACTTTCCTACATAGTTGGTGTAATCATTACCTTCTTTAAGCCCTTCGGCACACCTATGAAAATAATCTTTGACAACGGAGAAGTAATGGAGAAGGAAATGACCCTTACCGCTATCGGTAACGGTAAGTTTTGCGGAGGCGGATTTATGACCGCACCTCGCGCCTTGCTGCAGGACGGCTTACTTGATATATGCGCTATTGATAAGGTGTCGCGCCTTGATTTCATTCGTCTTGTTGGCTCCTATCAAAAAGGAACGCATCTCGAGAACAAGCACGCTATGAAATTTATAACCTACAAGCAGGCTTCTCACTTCCGAATGGAATTTAAAGAACCTATCCCCATTTGCAACGATGGCGAAATTATCGGTGCAAAAACAATAGACTTCACTGTTGTTCCAAAGGCCTTCAATTTCGTAATACCCAAGGGATGCGAGCTGAAATATCCTTACATAAAAAAACGATAATAATTAAAAGGACTAGATATGAACATCTTTAGAAAAAGACCTTTAAGCATAATACTCTGTATTGCGCTGGGGGTCTTTTTCTTGTTCGCATTAAATAATAGAGTTTTGAGAGCACTTTTGATAACTTTATCAATTCTGCCCCTATTTTTCTCCTTTATTTCGGAATTAAAATTAGTTAAGGCAACTCTTTTGAGAGGCATAAGTATAGCTGCGCTTTTAGCAATTATATTCTCTTACTGCTATTTTGACCTCTATTTTTCGGTATACGAAAGGTTTGACGGTACTGCTACAGTTACCGGTACTGTTACTGATTTTAGTCCGACAAATTCATATACCACAAGACTTACCATAAGAACGGATAATATAAACGATAAGCTTTTCTCAAAATATAACATAAATATCTACCTTTCAAAATCTGAAGCGGCAACGATGCCCATTGGAACAAAGATAAAATTCAATGCTTCCCTGCATGAATTTTCAAAAGATAGTAAGAGCTACAATATATCTATAGGCGTTAGTGCTTATGCAAGTGACGTGGAAAATCTAGAGATTCTTTCACGCTCAGCGGGCGGTATAAGAATGCGACTCGCATATTATAAGGAATATCTCTCCAGATATATTACCTACATAACCGACTCAGAATCCGGTCCTCTGCTGGCGGCACTGCTATTCGGCGAGCGCGATTATCTATCCGATCAAGTGAGGCTAGATTTTCAAAGAATCGGAATATCGCACATTCTCGCCCTAAGCGGTATGCATCTTGCAATACTATCACTTGGTATCGGAAAGGTACTGTCTTTGTTTGGTGTAAAAAAGAAAACAAGGCTTTTTATAACCTCGATTTTTATTCTTCTCTATATGGCGCTAACCGGATTTTCGGTATCGGTGATGCGCGCAGGATTTATGGTGATAATCGCCTCTGTCCTCTTTCTCCTATCTCGAAGTCGAGATACGCTCACCTCTCTGGTAGTAGCAGTAACGCTTATTTGCATCTTCGACCCTTGCGCTATCTTCTCTGTATCGCTTTGGCTTTCGGCATTTGCAACGCTGGGCATTATTGTGATGGGAGAATACACCTCGCAGTACATGAAAAAGCCCGAAAGCAAAATCGGCTCATTCATCCGTTACATAAAAATAGGACTTTTGGCTTCGGTATTTGCTATCAGCGCAACGCTTTTGATTTCAACATCAACGTTTGGCGGACTCTCGTTGATTGGAATATTTACCACGATGATATTCTCGGTATTAGTCGAAGCAATAATGTATCTTGGTTGTATTAGACTTATACTCGGTAGACTCGTTCCCATCGGTTGCATAATTTCCCTCTTGTCAAAGCTCATCACCTTCTTGGCAGAATTCTTTTCGCGCGGTGAATTCATTTATTTGTCCACGGGACATCTATTTATATCCATAGCCATAATACTTTACAGTATTCTTTTCTATTTATTTATCATTTTGCCAATCAGCAAAAAGCGAATAGCAGTTATTTCGCTAGTAATAATGTTCGTCACAATTCATATTGGAACTACTGTCGGTGCGATAATCAAGGACTACGATGACGAGATAATTTATATGGCAGACTCGAAGTGTGACGAGCTCCTTATAAGATCAAAAAATCAAGTCTGCCTAATAAATTCTTCCCAATATGCACAAAACGTAGCGTATACCTCGCTTGATTTGCTCGAAAAAGGACACGTTACTTATCTTGATAAGTACTACCTGACGCATTACTCTTGGAGCGTTGACGATGAGCTTGAGGTGCTTCTTTCCTCGGTAGCGGTAGAGAAGATTTATCTCCCCGCCCCGCGAAACGAAGATGAAGAAACCATATTGTCAGTCATTGAAAAGTCGATAGAAGATTTTCGCACCAAGATAATTCTGCTCGACAGCGATATGCTAGCGGTTATCGGTGAATACAAAATTGAACTTCTCTACTCTGTTCCTTACGGCGAAGGAACCTCGATGAATGCTTTTCGGGTTATGTCTGACGACCGAATTATCACCTATATTTCTTCAGGCTTACTAAACGGAGATACAGCAGATATGATGTATTCTTACATTGCCCGGAGCAACACATTGATACTCGGTGAACACGGTAAGAAATATAAAGAGAAAATATATTTCTATAACTTTTATGACAAGTTGGAAAATCTAGTGGTTAATAGTGCTAACGTCTTCTTAACACAAACCTCAATGCAAGACTATTTAGAGAATAGATGCAACATTATAAGTCATCCGGATCAGGAATTTTATATTCTTAAATAACAAAAAGGCCGCTTTATGGTGTACTCAATAAAACAGTAATATTGTTTTCGTTGAAACGGCATAGGTTTTCTATGCCGTTTCTTCGTTGTTAAATAGT
>CAYXAC010000057.1:0-7556 GCA_964463025.1 uncultured Ruminococcus sp. | reverse complement strand
TCTGTCAAGCAATGTGCGCTCTCTGACGTAGTGCGATACGTCGGCTATATGAACACCAAGCCGCCACTTGCCGCCCGTGAGGCGACGTAGAGAGATAGCATCGTCAAGGTCCTTTGCCCCCTCACCGTCGATAGTGAATATAATTTCGCCTCGTCTGTCAACTCTGCCGTCAAGCAATATTTCCTCACTTGCGAGCGACTCCGCAGATGAAAGCTCGTCTGGAGTAAAGTCGGTGATAATCTCGCACTCGGCTAGAATCGCCTCATAGTTTGCACCGACCGACTCGGTGTCACCGAAAATGCGTATCACCTCGCAGGAAAGCGGATAGGAGTCACGCCTGATTAGCACCTCGACCTTGTCGCCAAGCTCGGCACCTGCCGAGTCAAGCACTATCGGGCGAAGCATAATTTTCGTATCATCGGGCTCTAAATAAAGCTCACGCATATTGCGTCTGCCATGACGAATTCTGCGCTCATACAGTGTACCTATAATAGTTTTCCTGCCATGCTCTATTATTTCTTTGACTCTGCCCTCGGTCTTTTCTTCACCTTCGTAATTCTTATATTTATGGTAGGAAATCTCAACGAAATCTCCGTCTATCGCACCGTGAATATTGCCTGCGGGAATAAATATATCGTCTCCGCCCTCCTCGAGCGAAACAAAGCCGAAGGCACTTTTCGATCCGCGAAAAATGCCGCGAGTGACAATCTCCTCCCTCGCTCTCTCGCGGTGAGTACGCGAGCGTCTGCCCCCATCAACAAAGGAGCCGAGCTTGACTCCGTCATACTTGACACCAACCTCGTTTACTGCCTTCAGCAGCTCACGCCTTGCCGCCTCTTTAGAACGACGCTTATGAACGTTTCTCTTTGTAAATTTTGCAAAATCCTTTTTCTTCATCTAAAACGACCTCCGTCTATACATAAAATTATATGTAATAGACACGTTTTTCAAACAAAAACAAAAGGTGCCGACGCGTACGGCACCTTTATGCTATTATTCGAACAAATGCGAATAACCGCTGTTCACAATATCCTTCCAGGAGTCGAGAGTGTAGGAATCAGCGTAGTCGGGCTGAATAACAAACACTGCAAGAACCGCAACCGCGAAAACGATAGAAGCGATCAAAGTCCATCTGAAAAGCGCTCTGTCAACGCCACCGGACTTGTCCTTGCCGTAGAAGGTCTCTGCACCGCCGGCAATAGTACCGGAAAGGCCGTCCTCGTTGCTCTTCTGCAATACAACGGCAACAACTATGAATGCAGCGCTAATAAGAAGAACTGCAAGAAGTACGTACTCAATTATCATTTTTTCTAACCTTTCGTATTATTTCTCGCATATAGCGAGCATTATGCATAATGGTATTTTACCACAAACATTTCAAAAATGCAATAGTTTTTTTTATTTTTCTTATTTTTATATCGTAAATATTCAAAAGTTCGTGATTATTTTAGCAAAAAGCAAGGAATACTAAAGGTAATTCTAAAAATTGAAAGGTTATTTTTCGCCTTATGATTACCAGAAAAAAGGTCGCACCCTTTGGAATAAAGGACAAGCTCGGTTACCTTTTCGGTGATTTCGGAAACGATTTTACCTTTATTCTCTCCTCGAGCTTTCTTCTCAAATTTTACACCGACGTAATGCACGTCAGCGCAGGCGTTGTTGGTATAGTTATGATGCTTGCACGATTCGTTGACGCATTTACCGACGTCACTATGGGACGTATTGCCGATCGTGCGCGCCCGACACCAGCAGGAAAATTCAAGCCCTGGATTCTGCGTATGTGCGCTCCGGTTGCAATTTCTTCATTTCTTATATATCAGTCGGCATTTGCTGACTCTGCGATGTGGTTTCGCATACTCTGGCTTGTCGTGACCTATATCCTCTGGGGCTCTATTTTCTACACCTCAATCAATATTCCATACGGCTCAATGGCATCAACGATATCGCGCGAGCCGGGCGACCGTCAGTCGCTCTCAACCTTCAGGACTATGGGTAGCACGCTTGCAGGCGTTATAGTCGGTGCGGGAGTTCCTCTTATCGCCTATGACACGAGAATTGTTGACGGAGTGATGATAGCCGAGATGAACGGTCCGCGCTTCACGCTTATAGCAGGAGTTTTCTCAATTCTCGCGGTAATTACCTACCTGCTCTGCTACTATCTTACCACAGAGCGAGTTATTCCCGATGATGTGGCAAGCGAGGAAAAGCGAGGCGGAGTCGGACACTTAATTGTCAGCGCGGTGAAAAATCGAGCGCTCGTGTCGATAATAGTAGCCTCAATTCTTATGCTTCTCTCGCAGTTCACGCTGCAGCAGATGGCGAACTACGTCTACCCCGATTATTACGCAAACACAGGCGCGCAATCTGCGTCAACGATAGCAATGATGTTCGGTATGATAGTCGCTGCCGCACTCGCAAGACCGCTTGCCGAGAGGTTCGGTAAGGCGGAAATAAGCGTAATTTCTAATCTCTTGGCAGCAGTGATTTGTTTGTTTTTATTCTTCGTTCGCCCGCAAAACGTATGGGTATACGTTGCGGTGAACGTTTTCTCCTGGCTTGGACTCGGAATTTTCGCAATGGTTTCCTGGGCGCTGATAACCGACGTTATCGACTACTCGGAGATTAAAAACGGCGTGCGCGAGGACGGCTCGATATATGCACTCTACTCATTCGCAAGAAAAATGGGTCAGGCGGCAGCCGCAGGACTTACGGGACTTTTCCTCACAGTTATCGGCTACGAGAAGCTCGAGGGTGTTCCCCTGCCCGACTCGGTGAAAAACGGAATATTCAACATCTCTACAGTTATTCCCGCCATCGGCTTTATACTCCTTTCGCTCGTTCTCTGGTTCTGGTATCCTCTGCACAAAAAAGAGGTGGATAAAAACGTTCTCATTCTAAAAGAAAAGCACGGCTCATAAAATTAAAACAGACGATTTCGATGAAATCGTCTGTTTTTTGTATGCTTTAATTTACATTTTCGTTCTTTTCTTCCTCTTGTCTGTTAAAATCGCGCTTCCTGCGGCGTATCAAGAGATGGAAGAAATCGTGAGCATTAAAGGGCACGAGGGGATAAAGATATCTGTGCTTGCCCGAGAGTGTTGTATTCGTTGCGACGAAGAAGAAAAAGAGCAAAACTCCGACAATAAATCCCCATATACCGAGGAAAAATACAAGAGCCAAAATCATAAGTCGCATAAACTTGAAGGCGTAGCCAAGCTCGTGATTTTGCTGTGCGAAGTTCGCTATCGCCACAAACGCCATATAGAGTATTACGTCCTCGCAGAGCCAACCGACACCGACAGCAAAATCACCGAGTATCAGCGCACCGACCACCGAGAGCGAATTGGAGAGAATATCGGGGGTGTTCATTGAGGCAATTTTGAGTCCGTCTATGGCTATCTCGACGAGAAAAAGCTGGAGTATTATCGGCAGAGCACCGGGTGAATCGGGCACCAGGAATGAGAGCGCGTCCGGCAGTATCGCCGAGTATTCAATCGCGAGGTACCAAAGCGGTGTTATCACAACCGAAAGAAGCAGTATTGCCGTTCTCACAAGTCGAAGATATGTGCCCGTCAGGGGTGGGAAGTAGAAATCGTCGGTTTCCTCAAGGTAATCGAATATTGAGGTCGGCAATATCATTGCCTGCGGTGATGTGTCACAAAGTACGATAACCGAGCCTTCGAGAAGCTGTGCCGAGGCGGCATCGGGGCGCTCGGTCGTGCGTATTTTCGGAAAAGGGTTATACCACCCCGAGCGTATCAGCGACTCGGCAAGGCTCTGATAACCAAGAGTAAGCGATTTCGGTCGGATAGAGGAAATCTTTTGCCTCACGTCCTGCACGGTGGTATCATCGGCAATACCTTTCATATAACAAACCACAACGTCTGTTTCAGACGAGCCGCCGAGCGAGAAATGCTCCATTGTGAGCCTCGCATCACGGATTCTGCGGCGTATCAATGCGGTGTTTACCACCAAAGTTTCGACAAAGCCGTCACGCGCGCCCTGCATTACTCTGTCGCTCTCCGGCTCCTGAGTGGGTCTTGCAGGATAGGTGCGCAGGTCGAGGAGTATCGCCGTGTCGCCAAAGCTCTCGGCGAAAACCGCCGTCTGTCCCGAAAGCACCGCGCGGATTATCTTATTTTGCTCGTGTGATAGCTCAACCTCTACGTACGGCAGTCTTTTTTCTAACTCCTCAGCACTTCCTATATTCTTCTGTGAGAGAAGATACTGCATTATGCGTAGCATCTCACCGTCCTTGACGAATCCGTCGATATAGTAAAAGCACATATCCCTATCGCATACTGTGAGATGCCTCTCGATTATATCAAAGCTATCCTTAACCCGAAGTCGCTCGCTCATCAGCGTAATATTAAGATTGTAGTCACCGTAAAGCCTGTTATTTTCCAAAATTTTACCCTCTAGGTCTTTTTTGTTAGTATAACCTAGAGGGTGAGTTTTATTCTTTATTAAAATATACCGCCGTTATATTTTTTCATAGCGTAAAAGCTGATGGCAAGTCCTGTAATAAGACCGATAAAAAGCAGTATAGTTCCAACTATTATGTACATTTTCGCATTAGTTTGAGTGTAAATAAAGAAAAGCAGAGAGAAAAGGAGTACCGAATATCATATATATGACAATTTGACAATACCCTTTCAGTCGTTTAATTATAGATAACAAAAATAGCGTTTAAATTTATTATCTCCAGAATATGTAACGTTCCTTCTTTCTGAAAGAGCAGATTATTGCAATTACAGCCAAAAGACTCGTAACCGCGCAAATCATTAAAACGAGTCTGCCGTCAACGCCGTTAACTCCATCCTGTCCGTCTACGCCATCCTGTCCGTTGGATCCATCCTTACCGTTTTCGCCATCGGCACCGACAATTACACCAAGGTTAGCACTCGAACCGTCTAAATAAGTGATGACCAACTCTCCGTCATCATTGATTTCTGCATTTGCTATGCCTAAACCATCTTTTCCGTCTGCTCCGTTGACCTCGCCCAGAACCACCCATGTTGCTTCTTGATCGTAAGAAACATAAAGCATACCATTTTCCAGCTTGAATACAACGCCTGCAGCATTTATACCAACCTGAGTAGAAAGCGCTTCATCATCAATTTCAACATCCGAGAACGTCATAATTGTAACGTCATCCAATGATGTTGCATCTACGTATTGAATATCAGAGTCGAGCATAATTAAATTATTGTTTCTTGTAGTGGTAAGCTCTTCGGCAGCACCCGCAACCCACTCATCAGCAGTTGCGTCGCTGTCAATCTTTCCAACAACGTAAACGATCGTGTTCGCATCGTAATATTCCGTGTTCCAAGAATTTCCGCTTACAACGGTATTGATATCTTCATTACTTGATACATTAACGATACCGATAACAACAGCAGGCACCTTTTCACCTGCCAAATAAACATTACCGTCAAAGTAGTTATTTTCAAATGCACTGCCTTCATATCCATGTCCGGCAACGCCTGCGATACCGCCGACACCGCGATACCAGTTGCCGCCAACGGTTATATTACCTTTAACATAACAACCAACCACACAAGCGCCTTCCTGTCCGTTACCTATAATACCGCCTGCCCACCAAGAAGCAGTGATATCACCAATCACCTTAGAATTATATACGCGAGCATCGCCCGCACCGGCAATACCACCTGCCTGATTATTGCTGGTTACGCTTCCTTCAAAGGAACAATCATCAATACGCGCATAGCAGTTACCTACTAATCCACCCGTCCATTTGCCGCCGCTGACCGTACCTGTAACGTGTACGTTTTTAATATAGCAAACATACGGATTACCGACAAGACCGCCAACGCGTGAGGAACTGTCATTACAAGAAACATCAATCGATGTTAACTTGAGATTCTGAATAGAGGGAGTAACCGCGTTAGTCATAGCAGTCCCTTTCACATAGCCAAACAAGCCAACGTAATCGGATGCGGACGATATTTTGAGATTGCTGATCGTGTGATCTCCACCGTTAAAGTATCCCTTAAACGGTGTGGAATAGCTACCGATAGGTGTACACTCTTCATTTGCAAGGTCGATATCAGCAGTAAGCTCAACATAAAGACCTTCATATGTATTTCCTGCATTTACATTATCTCTGAACCACTTGAATTCTGCAAGACTGCTAATGAGGTAAGGGGTTTCTTCCGTTCCATCGCCCGACACACCTGTGAGGTTGTCCGAAGCGACAAAAGATGCGTCATTATTATAAGCGTCTGCCGCAACACAATTTCCAACAATATTGGCAAGCGGTGTAGCGGAAATGTTATTGGAGGTCGTGATAGTTTCGCCTTCAATAATCAAATTGTCTGTAGCTATCTGTGCTGCGCCGAGAATACCCGCAGCAAATGTTCCGCCAGTGATGGAGGATGCAGTGTTTTCGTTTCCACTGACCAATGCCTGATTGTAAACAGTACCTACGATACCTCCGTAACCAAGAGCGCCTGCACCCTCGCCTTTTGAAACCGAACCGGAGTTTTTGTTTCCGATTACCTGAACAAGTTCAGATAATTCATAATCGGTTGTAGATGTCTGATAGCGTACCCAACCTATAATACCTCCGGCAGCAGTTCCTTTACCGACAATGTCCGCCGTGTTCGTATTACCTGAAACAACACCTCTGTTGACCTGCTCACCAATGATACCGCCCGCCTCTGTGGCTGCGGTAACAGCTCCGGAGTTAGAGCAATTCTTAACATCTGCCGCTGAAAGAGCTACAATACCGCCTGCCGCATATCCGGACTTCACGGTCGCGGTATTAGTACAGTTTGAAATCGTCATCAGCTTATCGGTCTCTGTATAATATGCCTTACCTACAATACCGCCTGCTCCACCGGTGGATGTTGCCTCAACAGATGCAGCGTTTGAACAATTGCTGATTGTGCCCGAAACGGTTATACGACCTACGACACCGCCAACTCCATCGGCAGCTGTAACACTACCGGATTTAACAGTGATATTGTCAGCAGTAGCACCGCCCACCATCAAGCCGATCGCAGAGCCTGCATTTTTGCTTGCCGTGTTGATGGATACGTTTTCAAATACAAGGTTCTGAACCGTACCGCCGTAAACAACGCCGAAAAGACCAACCGCAGCTGAGGAATCGGTGCTTATAATAGTCAGTCCCGTAATAGTATTTCCGTTGCCGTTAAAGTTTCCCTTAAAAGCATTACCCGTGTATGTCTTACCGTCTCTGCTTCCATTTCCGATAGGTGTCCAATCAGCAACGCTCGAAAGATCAATTTCATTCGTAAGCTCGATGCACAAGCCATCATAATCGTTACCTGAATTAACATCATCTCTAAACCATTTAAGCTCATCAAGATTGTTAATGAGGTAAGGCTTGTCTGCCGTACCCTCACCGGTAAGTCCGGTCACTTCTTCCGCAAATGTGCCGATAGCCATAACGGAGAACACCAGAGTTGCGATTACCAGACAAGCCAGCAATCTCATTTTTGTGTTTTTCATTGTTTTTCTCCTTTCTAGGTGTCCGTTTTTGGATCCCTTCATTTAACTAATTCGCAAAC
>CAYXAC010000056.1:0-7574 GCA_964463025.1 uncultured Ruminococcus sp. | reverse complement strand
GTGAATATCCCTGTCGCCCTTCGTCCTTATATGGGCGGTGTCGAGAAGCTTATTCCTAAGAACTAAGATGAAGAAGGTAGTAATTTTAGTAGGACCGTCTGCGGTTGGCAAGACCACTGTGGGACACGCTATGCTTAAGGCGAATCCGCAGTACGAGCTTGTCCGTTCGGTCACGACCAGAGAAATGCGTGACGACTCATTCGGCAGCGAATATATTTATATAAGCCGCGAGGAATTTGAGAATCATATCAAGACCGGCGGTGTGCTTGAGCATACCGAGTATGCAGGTCAGCTTTACGGCACTCCGCGTTGGGAGATTGACAGAATGATTTCCGAGGGGAAGGTACCGCTTTTGATACTTGACATCAACGGTGCCGACTCGCTTTACAAGGCGGAGGGGATTGCGCCCTGCACGGTTTATCTCTATGACGATATTGACGTTATGGAGGAGCGCCTTCGCGCTCGTTATATCAGCGATAACACAAGCGCCGATGATCAGCGCCGCTACGACTCGCGCACGAAGCAGAATATACTCGATTATTCCAAGATGAACGAGTATGAGCCCTTCATTTATAGTTTTGTCAAGAACGAGGCAACTGTGGAAAAATGCGCTGAGACTATCTTTGCCGTTTATGCGGAATTTGAAAGAGATACGCCCAAAAACGAGGCAGAAGCAAAAGTGACTGCAAACGCGCTTGTGGCATCTGTGGCAGACAAAATGTAAATTAAACTAGATAAAATACGCAAAAACACGATCAACCGCACCAAACTGTGCAGGCAGATCGTGTTTTTTATTTGTTAAGGATTACATGTTTTGCAAGGAGAATATCCGTTTATAACAAGATCATATTTCGAAAGAGTCGTATACAATTTGTGCGAAGGCTCTATCTCCTCGGCAAATCGGCAGTTGAGTTCGTGGAATTTGAGTGTTCCAACGTTTAATACGTAGGATGCTTCTTCAGCGGTAATTCCGTTATCGAAAATATCTTCCTCTTCGTCCTTTGGATTATAAAGCGCACTTTCTTCAGGGCAACAAAGTCCGCAGAAGGAAAATCCCTTTTCCATAAGCTCAACCGGATCACCGTCGTACGTCTTTTTGAACAACTCGTCTATTGCAATAGCGTGATAGCAATTCTCTTTGTGCAGTGTTTTTGCACTGGTGCTGTATACAAACACCGTTTTTGTCTCGCCTTCGTTTCCGCTATCGTTGCTTTCGTTCTCATTTTGCTCGCCGTCGCCCTTGTGAACGTAGTCGGGATCGTCGTTTTTGCAGGAAGCAAGCGATAACATGAGTGTAAGTAATAAAAGTAGAGCTATAATTTTACGGTATACCATAGTCTGTCTCCTATAATGAAATATTTCCATAAATATTATATCCCCTCTGTCGAATTTTGTCAATACTAAAAAATTATTATCTGGTTAACTGCCAGAAGGCAACTGCGCCTGCTGCCGCAACGTTGAGTGAGTCCACTCCGTGCGACATGGGGATTTTTGCAGTATAATCGCAGTCGGCAATAGTCCTTTTGGTGAGTCCGTCGCCCTCTGTGCCGAGTATTATCGCGAGCTTTTCCTCGCTGCGCAGACGTTCGTCGTCAATGCTCACCGACTCGTCGGTCAGCGCCATTGCCACCGTCTTGAAGCCGAGCGAAGCGAGCCTCTCCATTGACGGATGCGGCCAGTCGACAGGTGTTTTGCCTATCCTTGTCCAAGGCACCTGGAACACCGTTCCCATACTCACCCTCACGGCTCGCCTGCATAGCGGGGCGCAGCAGGTCGGAGTCACGAGCACCGCGTCGATACCGAGCGCCGCCGCAGAGCGAAACAGAGCACCGATATTCGTCGAATCTGCCACGCCCTCAAGCACAGCGATTCTTCTCGCATCACCGATAAGCTCCTCGACAGACGGCAGAGCAGGGCGCCTCATAGCGCAGAGCGCACCGCGCGTCAACTCGAATCCTGTCATCTCTGCAAGCACATCTCGCTCGGCGGTATAAACAGGAATATCTCCGCATCGCTCGATAATCCCTGCCACCGCACCGTTTATCAGTCGTTTGTCGGTGAGCAGCGACACAGGCACACAGCCTGCGTTCAGCGCGACCTCAATAACCGTAGGACTCTCGGCAATAAATATGCCTTTTTCAGGCTCCAGCTTATTGCGGAGCTGCGCTCCTGTCAGCCTTACGTATACGTCAAGCGCAGGATCGCCAAAATCTGTTATGTGAATTATGTTGGACATAAAAACTCCTAGATTGTGATAGAAGAATTATAGCACAAAAAATAGAGATTGTCAATTTATTTGGATACTTGACATGGGTTTGGTAGTAAGTTATAATATAATTACATAATATTAGGAGTTGTTTATGAAGAAACTAATAAATCAATACATAAAAGCAGCCGAATACATCTCTAACAAAACAGCTTATCTTTTATGCGGCATATCAGCGATTATATTCGTTTCATCGTTGGCTTTCCTTGATTCCGATTGGAACAATATCGCTTTGTTTGCCTCGCTTGCTTTTTCTTTAGTAAGCATAGTTGTTATATTAAAAGCACTGTTCCCAAGTTATGTAAAAATATATACTAGAGGCTTTAAGCTAAAGGAACGTAGCGCTGAGGAATGGCGCAAGCTTGGTTTCAGAATAGCGGCATTCACTTTACCCGTTGCATTGATTTGCTTTGCAATCGGAGTTGTTTTGTATTTGCTGTAATATACTTTAATCATATAAAAAGCGCCCTCAAACGAGGGCGCTTATGTTTGGCCTACCCACGCGGATTCGAACCGCGGACCTTCAGAGTCGGAGTCTGACGCGCTATCCAGCTGTGCCATGGGTAGATATTGAATTGTAAAAAGAATCGCTGACGCGATTACCTTCAGAGTTTGCCGCTCGGGGCGACATTTGCGGCAATTCCGCTTGTTGTACTGATTGAGTGTTACATCTCCTCGCATGGCAATATTCCGCAGGCGGAATGCGGAGTCTGACGCACTATCCAGCTGTGCAACGGGTAGATGTTAAGTTGAAATATAACGCAATCATTTTACCATTTTTATCTATTGTTGTCAATACAAAACTCAAATATTTTCACCCCTTGCAAAATATCTTAGAATATGCTATAATACATTTGTAGAATATAATCGCAATTCGTCGAAAGGGATCAATATGAACATTTTAGTCATCAACGGCAGTCCCAAGGGCAAGTACAGTATCACCCTGCAGACGCTGAATTATCTTGAAAAGAAATATAAGAATCACACCTTCACCGTGCTGAACGCAGGTCAGACGATAAGGGGAATAGAGAAGGACTTTGCGAAGTCGCGCGAGCTTCTTCTAGCCGCAGACTCAATTATATTCTCCTATCCTGTCTACACCTTCGTTGCACCCAGCCAGCTTAACAAGTTTATCGAGCTTATGAAGGCTGACGGTGTTGACGTCAGCGGCAAGTTCGCCACTCAGATCACCACATCGAAGCACTTTTACGACATAACCGCGCACAAGTACATAGAGGACAACTGCTACGACCTTGGACTCAAATACGTCAAGGGGCTCTCCGCCGATATGGACGACCTTCTGAAAGAGGAGGGCAGAGCCGAGGCAGAGAAGTTCTTCGAGTATTTCCTTTGGTCGATAGAGAATAACGTCTACGAGTCCCGCCCCGCCAGAGTATCAAGCTATTCTCCGAGCCTTGCCTCTGTAGCCGAGAATAGTCCTAAGAGCGACAAATACGACGTCGTTATCATAACCGACAACACCGATAGTCAGTCAAATCTTGCGAGAATGATAGACCGCTTCGTAAGCGTGCTGCCATATACGACGAGAATCGTCAATATCGCGGAATATCCCTTCACGGGCGGATGTCTTGGCTGCTTCAACTGTGCCGTGAGCGCGAAGTGCGTCTACAAGGACGGCTTCGACGAGTTCCTACGTAACAATATTCAGAAGGCGGACTCTATTATTTACGCCTTCACCGTCAAGGATCACTCAATGGGATCGCGCTTCAAGATGTACGACGACCGTAATTTCTGCAACGGTCACCGTACCGTAACCGTAGGTATGCCGGTTGGCTATCTTGTGTCCGGCGAGCTTTCCGCAGAGGAGAATCTGCGCACGATAATCGAGGCGAGAGCCGAGGTAGGTCACAACTTCCTCGCAGGTGTAGCCACCGACGAGCGTGACACGAATGCAGGTATAGATGACCTCGCAAAGAAGCTTGCCTACGCACTCGAAAAAAAGTACGTAATTTCGCAGAACTTCTACGGTGTTGGCGGTATGAAGATATTCCGCGACCTCATTTACACGATGCGTGGAATGATGCGCGCAGACCACAAGTTCTACAAGAAGGGCGGCTACTACGACTTCCCGCAGAAGCAGAAGGGAAGAATCATAGCGATGTACTTCGTCGGCTTGCTGCTTTCCTCTGACAAAATACGCTCAAAGATGGGCAACAAGATGAACGAGGGAATGCTTATGCCTTACAAGAACCTCTTTGATAAGCTTGATAAAGAAGAAGCAAAAAAGTCAAAAAATAAATAAAATGTAAACAAAACACGGCATTTTATCGCAAAATGCCGTGTTTTTCTTGTGAATAAATCAGTCCTTGCTGATAACCTTTTTCTGCCAGGATCTCTCGCTACACTCGGGACATTTCATATATCTCGTTCTGCCGTAGTGCATAGCCCAGAGAACGCTGCTGTACGTAGGAATATGCTTGTGACCGCATTTAGAGCATTCATAGTATCCAGCCTTTTGCTCAATTTTAATTGCAAACGGGGTTGCAATCAAAATAGGTAGCAAACTGAGTCCACATAGCAATCCAGCCTTCCATTCTTCCATCGGAATAATAATTCCAATTATTGCTGCAGCTATAAGCGGCAGGATAGCGATTATTCCAAGGATGATTTCCAATTTAAGTAAACTCTTATCGGCCTCTTCCTTTTGCTTTACCATGTCAAGCATATTTTGTTCAAATTTTTCTTTGTAATTATCCATTGTAACTACCTCCCCACAAAGTAAATCATTTACACTAATTTTTAGTATATCACACAGCTCTAGCATTATCGAGGAGTCGGGCATAGCCTTGCCGTTTTCCCATTTCGATACAGCGCGGTCGGTGATATTCAGCTTTTCTGCAAGCTGCATTTGCGTTAAATTATTTTTCTTTCTGCACTCGGCAATGAATTTGCCGATTTTCACTTGATTCACGGGTTTAACCTCCTTTCCGCTTCCATTATATCTTCATTTCTTTGTAAAATCCACACACCAACGGTTGAAAGGGAGGACATCAACCACAGGTGGAGTGGAAAACGAGCATTTTCTTCATCTATTATACCACGGCATTAGTCAAAAGTAAACATAAAACAGAAAAAACAAAGGCTTCGAATGTCTCGAAGCCTTTGGGGTATGTATATTTGTTGAAACGATTCACTTGTTTTATTTCTTCGGCTTCGGTAGCTCATCATACATAGCATTAAATAGCTTTGTCAGGAATTCCGCATTGTCAACGTCGGCAACAAACAGCATTTCTTTAGCGCCCTCGTATGGCAGCTCATAAGCGGCGTTTGGCATAATTGCGATAGCCGACTTGGTAGGCTTTACGAGTAATCTGTTATCGTATATACCGCCGACAATTTTGCCGCGATAATAGATGATATACTCACCCATCATTGCTCTATATGATATTTGCTCAAGACCTGACAGCTGATCTAATACAAAATCTAAATACTCTTTACTTGAAGCCATATTCCACCTCGCAAATTTCTATTTATTTAATTATATCACAAAACAAAAAACAAGTAAATAGGGAAGAGAAAAAACAAAGACTCCGAATGCCTCGGAGCCTTCAACGCTTATTTGCTCTATAAATTGGAATTTATTGATTGTTTTTTGGATTGCTCAGTACACCAGTCCTTGGTTTTGCAATAAGGGCATACCAACATATATTCATTACCAGAATGCTCAGTAAACACTACCTTTAACCATCGGATATTGAACTCCTTGGAACAATGATTACATTTGAAAGAATGTGATGCTATACGTTTCGCTAATATCACAACTATTGCCACGGCAATTATGGGAATAAGTGCGGCAAAGAAATATTTCATATATTCATCTCCTTCGTAAAATTCAAGCTTATCGGTTAGTTTCTAACCAGTTTGATTAATT
This sequence comes from uncultured Ruminococcus sp., assembly GCA_964463025.1. Taxonomy (GTDB): domain Bacteria; phylum Bacillota; class Clostridia; order Oscillospirales; family CAG-272; genus UBA1740. Next base: position 1,416 of record CAYXAC010000056.1, on the reverse strand, counting down.
GACAAGTAGTCTATTAATCCTTCCGTACGGTGCCTATCATATCAAGATATGTAGTTTCCTTTCGTATGCGGGCTGTACTGTACGCAACTGTTGCGCCGCCCGCGGCTTTTTAGCACGAGTGATTAATGATTTGGTTTAAGATAGCCTGACTGGTTTGACGCATTTCTTGCATATCACTGAGCAAAAAAGAAATGTCACTCGCTATATGGTCAAGCTTATCATTAATTTGATCCAACTTCTCACTTATATCATCAAGCCTAGACATAACATACAACTGTTTGTACTCGTTTCTCAGCATAGCATAAAGACCGTCCGGACCCGTAAGGTGAGTGCAAATTTCAAGCTTCATCAGCCTAAGCATTATCGCTATTGACACAGCGTTGCAAAAGCTCTCATCAATACCGGATTTTAAGTAGAGTTGCCTGAGCTCATCGTCTGCTTTCTCATAACGTGAACATAAATCTTTGCGCTCTCTTAATAATATTTCTTTTTGCGCAAGTATTTTTTTGTTTTCTTTTTCTTGTTCGACAACATTTATTTCATAGCGCTCAAGATTTTTTTGATATGCCTTTTTTGCTTTGGGGATTGTAATCACAACACACACAATGTTTGCGGGAATTGCCAAAACACAGCCTGCTAAAGCGGCCATAATTGCGCAAATAAGACCTGGAATCGGAATAAGTATATTAAGTAATAAATTCTCATCACCGCCAGCAAAATCCGAAAATGTTCCGTATATAAATCCAATAACAGCGCAAACCGCCATTATTATAATAGTGAGCATTATGTTAATGGCGCTGGGATACGAAAACTTTGGTTTAGATCGATACTGCGGTTTGGGAAGCAAATTAATTTTATCATCAAGTCCTTTGAGTGTCAAACGTATCATATACTGCTGAATTTCCATATCGTATATTGAACAGATAACGTTATATAACTCAACGCTGGAGAGCGCTTTTCTTTCCGAAGTCATTTGTTATTCTCCTGATTTTAATGAATCTATTTTTTGAAACTATTGTAACACAAACATTCACTTATGTCAATATCAAATTTGTTTGCTTGATATAAGCGAAAACGGATGTTCAGTTTTCACTTATATACGTATTTCGGATCATTTGTTGCTTGCCACAATCATAGTTTTTCTCGAAGAGATAATAAAAATGCCCAACCGTAGTGAGCATTTTTATTATCTCTTCAAGTTTTAAGAGCATTGTTTGATATCGTGAATAACGTGATGATTATGCTCCTTGCGAGCCGCACCTCTTATGAGGTGGTGCTACGCGCTCTGTTTTACTATTCGCAAAACGCTCGCGGAGCAATCTGCACTCGCTCGCTAGATCGGAAGAGCGTCGTGTAGGGAAAGTGTGTCTGTCGTAGTGTAGATCTCGGTGGTCGCCGTATCATTAAAACACAACG
>CAYXAC010000055.1:4750-7611 GCA_964463025.1 uncultured Ruminococcus sp. | reverse complement strand
CGTCGCAGGTCCGGTTATACTCTACGGACTACTCTCGGGTGCTATCTACGGAGTAATTTACTACCTATGGGGCGTTATATCGCCGCTAATCAGATAATTGGAGAAAAATATGAAAAGAATTACAAAACTTGATACCCCTATTTCCTTTGTTTCCTATGCGGCTGTCGGCGGATATGAGGAAAAGAGAGGTCCTCTCGGAGATAAATTTGACTTCTGCGATCCGTCGGACAAGTTTGGTCAAAAGACCTGGGAAATTGCAGAGGGTGAGATGGGCAGAGTGGCTCTCAACACCGCACTATCAAAAGCAAAGCTATCGCACGAAAAAATAGGTCTATTGGTTGCGGGAGACCTGCAGAATCAATGCGTTGCCTCGTCAACCGGACTCCACAGCTTTGGCATTCCGTTCGTGGGCGTTTACGGAGCCTGCTCGACCTGCACCGAGTCGCTGATGACGCTCGCGGCATTTATGAGCTCATCGACAAATATTGAGCTTGGCGCAGCGGTAACGACTTCGCATAACGCGGCGGCAGAAAGGCAGTTCAGAACTCCTATCGAATACGGCGGTCAGCGACCGAGAACGGCTCAATGGACGGCTACGGCAGGCGGCGCATTTATTTTGAAGCGCGGCGAAGGCGATGTTGAGCTATGCGAATATATGCCAGGCAGAATCATCGACGGAGCAACCGCAGACGGCTCGAATATGGGCGGTGCTATGGCGTTCGCGGCGGCGGATACGATAATAAGCTACTTCAAGGAAAGCGGTGAATCGCCATCTGATATCGACTACATCGTAACCGGTGACCTCGGTAAAGTCGGCTCGGATATTCTAAGGGAGCTTCTCGCAAAGGAAATCCCGGGTGTCGAAAGACTGCACACCGACTGCGGTCTGCTTCTATACGATTTCAGCTCTCAAGACGCCCATAGCGGAGCGTCAGGCTGCGGAACCTCGGCATCGGTGCTCTCTGCTCATTTTCTCCCACTCTTGCGCGAGGGAAAGCTGCGGAATATCCTCTTTCTTTCAACAGGTGCGCTGATGAGTCCGTCAAGTCTGTTGCAGGGCGAAAATATCTTCGGCACGGCACCGCTTATCAAACTGAAATCAACGAAAGGAGTAAACATAGAATGAATTTGACCGAGCAATTTATCCTTACCTTTATTTCGGGTGGAATTATATGCATTATCGCACAGATTCTTATCGACCTCACCAAGCTCACGCCCGCGAGAATTCTGGTAATTTACGTGTCGCTAGGCGTGCTTCTTTACGCCATAGGAATATTTGAGCCAATGAAAGAAGTCTTCGGTGCAGGGGTGACAGTTCCTCTGATTGGCTTCGGTGCAAATATCGGCAAGGGTATCAAAGAAGCGGTCGATACAGAGGGACTTCTCGGCGCTATTACGGGCGGAATTACTTCGTCTGCTGCGGGTATTACGGCAGCACTTCTTTTCGGCCTTTTAGCCTCGCTTTTATTCAAGACAAAATCTAAGCGAATGTAAACTTTTATTTTTATTCTAATGTTAACCTTTTTTTACAATTTTCTCTTGATTTTCTTACTAATATATGTTATACTATAACATATTTAATGTAGTTATTTAAGGAAATAGAGAAAGGAATAAAGAAATGGACGAGCTTCTTAGTATTTCGATGGCAGTCAAGGAAGAGCTTAAGGCAAAAACAGGCTCTCCGCAGTCGTCCTTTGACCTCTGGTTCGGGGATTTCAATCTCACCTCACTTACCGAAAGCGTGGCAGTCTTTTCCACCCCTACGAAGCTGAGAAAACAGATACTCTCCACCAGATACATAACGCTCATTAAGGAAACGGTTGCTGAAATAATCGGATTTCCTGTTGAAATAGAAATATATTCGCTCGACCAGGATACAGGCTTCTCTCCTGCGCCTAAGACTCCCGACGAGGATATGCACAAGCCCTTTGAGAAGGAGTCGCTTGAAAAGAGTGAGAAAAAAGAGAAAAAGATAGAGCAAATACTCAACAGCTCCTCTGACGGAAAATCGCTACTCGATGAGTATACTTTCGAGAACTTCATTGAGGGTGAATCGAATAAGTTCGCAAAATCCGCCTGCTTCGCGGTAGCAAACGACCCCTCTAACGCGTATGAATACAATCCGCTGTTTATCTACGGTCACTCCGGTCTTGGTAAGACTCACCTTCTCTATGCGATAATGAATCACATGAAGAAAAAGAGTCCCGAGCTGAAGATCGTTTATAAGAAGAGCGAGACCTTTATCAACGAGCTTATCGACGCTATTGCCAATCATCAGACCTCTGCGTTTAAGGAAAAATACCGTTCGGCAGACGTGCTTATGATTGACGATATTCAGTTTATCGCAGGTAAGGAATCCACGCAGGAGGAGTTCTTCCACACCTTCTCGGCACTCTACGAGTCACAGAAGGTAATAATCCTCACCTCCGACAGACCGCCCAAGGAAATCAATCCTCTTATGGAAAGGCTGCGTACGAGATTCGAGTGGGGACTTATGGCTGATATTCAGCCACCTTCCTTTGAGCTCAGGACTGCAATTATCAAGAAAAAGTCGGAGAATATGGGCCTTGACCTTTCCCCCATACTCATTGATTACATTGCAGAGCGTCTTAACAACAACATAAGACAGATAGAGGGTATTCTTAAAAGACTTTACGCTATCTCGTCGCTCAGCGGCTCGGAGGTAACCAAGGAGTCTATCGACAACGTAATTTCCATAGTAGACCCGGGTAATATACCCAGCAGTGCTATGGTTGAGAAGATACTGTCGCACACTAGCAAGAAATACGGCATTTCGATAGAGGACCTCAAGTCGAAGAAAAAGACCGACAGTATTGCAAGCGCAAGACATATTGCAATCT
>CAYXAC010000055.1:0-4740 GCA_964463025.1 uncultured Ruminococcus sp. | reverse complement strand
TATATTATCAGAAATCTTACCGACCTGTCGTATAAGGATATAGGAAAGGTATTCGGCAGAGATCACTCGACAATCATTTCCTCAGTCAACAAGATTGACATCAATATCCGCACGGTCAAGAATTTTGAGAATGAGATAAACTCGCTTATCAAGGAAATAAAGGGAATTTAATTTTCCACACGTGTATGTGGAAAAGCTGTTATTTATCTGTTTTTCTAACATCGTTTTTGTATAGAGCTTTTTGTAGAAAACTTTGCTATTTTTGCAAAACAGGTTATTCTATATTGAATGTTGATAAAAAACAGGCTGAAAATGCAGTAAAATCAAGCATTGCAAAACTTTTCCACATTTTCCACACACCCTACTACTACTTCACCTACCATTAATAAAAAAAACATTAATTCTATTCCTCGCTGACAAAAACGAGGGGAAAGGCAGATATATGAGATTCACGGTTTCAAAATCGGCATTTTTGAATAAGCTGACTCCCGCTATGGGAACTGTTTCAAATAAGGGTACTATTACTGCGATAGAGGGCGTTCTTCTCGAAACTATGGAGGACGGCACTATCAGACTTTCTACGTACGATATGACCAAAGGCGTGCGCTCGACGCTCGAGCCTATCTCTATTGAGAGAGAGGGAAAGTTCATTATAAATGCGCAAAGACTCTATCAGACCGTCAGAGTGCTCCCCGAGGATGAGATTACCATTGACGTAAACGACAAGCTCTCCTGCACTATCACAAGCGGTAAGTCCTCCTTCTCTATGTTCGCTATGAAGGGCGAGGACTTCCCTAACCTGCCCGACCTCACGAGTGACAGAGGCTTTGAGATTTCGTCGGATAAGATTCGTCTTATGATAAGCAAGGTTGCGCACTCAATAGCGGAAAATGATAACAGACCTATGCTTTGCGGTGCTTTCTTTAAGATTACGAGAGGTAATCTCGAGGTTGTTTCATGTGATAGCTACACGCTCTCGAGATGCTCGGTTAATTGCGATATTTCCTCGCTTTCGGCAAACTCCGAGCTTGATTTTTCCTTCATTATTCCCGGTCATGCATTAAGCGAGCTTTCAAAGAATCTTGCGGAGGGCGACGACGAGGTAGTCAAGTTTTATATTTCGAGAAAGCACGCGATAGTCAGAAAGGGTGATAGCATATTCTTCACCAGAACTATTGACAGCGAATACATAGATTACAAGAGAATTATTCCCAAGGATAACGATATTATAGTAACCGTTGACCGCGACAGATTCCTCGACGGTCTTGAGAGAGCGAACATCGTCGCTGACGAGAAGATTAAGGGCAGCACCAAGAGCTACGTTAAGCTCTCTACAGATGATCAGTATCTTTCTATCAGCTCCTCGTCTGTAAATGGTAACGTATTCGATGAGATGGAGTGCGTTCACGATGGCAGAGATATTGAGATCGGCTTCAACTGCCGTTATCTCATCAACAGCGTCAAGGTTGCAGAGGGTGAGAATATCAAGATTACTCTCAAGAGTCCCACTCAGGCTATCACGGTCGAGGCAGTTGAGGAAGACGACAACTTCAAGTACTTCTACATGATTCTTCCCGTAAGAATGAACGAGCAGAAATGATTATAAAGAGATTCAAGGCAGAGAATTTTCGCAATATCGAAAAATGCGATATTGAATTCTCTCCCGGTGTAAATCTTCTTTACGGCAAAAACGCGCAGGGTAAAACCAACGCGATTGAGGGAATTTATATATTTTCACGCGGCAAGTCCTTTCGCGCAAGAGAAGACTCCGAGCTTGTAAAATTCGGCACAGACGGCTTCCGTATCTCAATAGAATACGAGGACTATTCGGGCAATGGCAGACTTGAATACGCACTTTTCGGCAGAGAAAGACTGCGAAGAAAGAACGGCTATAAAATAAATAAGATAACAGAGATGATAGGCAGCTTCAAGTGCGTGCTTTTCTACCCTGATGACCTCGGACTCGTCAAGGGCGGGCCTGAGGAAAGGCGTAGTTTCCTTAACGTTGCAGCGTCTGCCTGCTATCCCTCGTATATGAAATATTACTCCGATTATAAAAAGGCGCTTGAAAATCGCAACTGTATTATCAAAATGATACAGAAGGGACTATATATAGACCGCCGTGAGCTTGACTCCTGGTCGGCGTCTATGGCGGAATATGCGTCGCACATATACCTTTTCAGAGTGGATTACGTAAAAAGGCTGGAAAAATACGCAAAAAGCGTGATGCAGGATATATCGGGAGGCAAGGAGGAGCTGTTTATCTCACTTGACTCGGATATTGAAGGCGAGCCTACCGAAAGAGAAGCGGTACGCGCGCAGTATGAGAGAATTTTCTCAGAATCGCTTGACCGAGAGATTGCCGCAGGAGTCAGCCTGCACGGCCCACACAGAGATGACATTGAGATTAAAATTAACGGAAAAAGCGCGCGCTCATTCGCCTCGCAGGGACAGCAGAGATCTATTGTGCTTTCCTTGAAGCTTGCGGAGGGCGAGGTAATTAAAGAGGTATCGGGCGAGTATCCCGTGTTTCTCTTTGACGACGTTCTATCCGAGCTTGACGAGGGGCGCAGAGAATACGTGCTGTCGGGCAAGAATGACAGACAGATAATTATTACGTCATGTGAGCCTGACGAATGCCTGGGCTATACGGACAGAGAAATAGACGTTTGTGGAGGAGAATATGTATCTTCACATAGGTAACGGCAAGAGTGTCAGGAAAAAGGATATTATCGGTATCTTCGACCTTGATACGTCAACCGTGACAAAGCAAGGCAAGAGCTTTATCAATAATATGGAAAAATCGGGGCGCGTCGAGTATGACGACTTCGACCTGCCGCGCTCGTTCGTGCTCTTTGAGGAAAACGGCGGATACAGGATAAAGCTTTCGCGCATTTCGGCAAAGGGACTCAAGATGAGAGCTGCCGAGAGATTTAATGACAAGGAATTTAACTAAAGAATAAAAGCTTCAGAGAGGCGAAAAAATGGCAAACGAAATCGAAAAGAATGGTTATGACGACAGTCAAATACAGGTACTGGAAGGACTTGAGGCGGTAAGAAAACGCCCGGGTATGTACATAGGTACGACTTCGATAAGAGGACTTCACCACCTCGTATACGAAATAGTGGATAACTCAATCGACGAGGCGCTTGCAGGCGAGTGCGACTCTATCAAGGTCACTATCTGGCCCGACAACAGCGTTTCTGTCGAGGATGACGGACGAGGAATTCCCTCGGGTATGAACGAGAAGCTTGGTATCCCGACGCTTGAGGTAGTTTATACCGTTCTTCACGCAGGCGGTAAGTTCGGCGGTGAGGGCTATAAGATAGCCGGCGGTCTGCACGGTGTTGGTGCGTCGGTTGTTAACGCGCTTTCCGAGTGGGTTGAGGTCGAGAACTGCCGTGACGGCAAGAGATATACAGAGAGATTTGAGAAGGGGGCGGTTGCTCGTCCCTTCAAGTGTGAGGGTGACTCGAACGGCAGACACGGTCTGTACGTAAGATTCAAGCCCGATGCTACTATATTTGAAGAAACGGTGTTCGACTTTGACATCATTCTCACCAGAATGAGGGAGCAGTCCTTCCTTAACGCAGGTGTTAAGATAATTCTTATTGACAAGCGAGAGGGACAGGAGCGCGAGGAAGTGCTTCACTATGAGGGCGGTATCGTGTCCTTCGTTGAGTATCTCAACAATGAGAAGCGCGGCACGCCAATTCACCCTGACGTAATTTATATGAAGGGCGAGAAGGATTCCTCTATCGCCGAGGTGGCAATGCAGTATAACGATAGCTATAATGAAACTATAATTTCATTCGCTAACAATATGTCCACCATCGAGGGCGGTACGCACGAAACCGGATTCAAGTCGGCGCTCACGCGAGCTATCAATAATTACGCGCGCAAGACGGGCGTAATCAAGGGTGACGATAAGGGACTTTCGGGCGAGGACGTTCGAGAGGGACTTGTTGCTATAATCTCGGTTAAGCTTACTGACGCGCAGTTCGAGTCGCAGACCAAGGCGAAGCTCGGTAACTCGGAGATAAGAACTCTCGTTGACTCTATCGTTGATAAGAAGCTCGAGGAGTATTTCGAGGAAAATCCCGCATCGGCAAAGGCTGTAATCGAAAAGGCTATGGCTGCCAGCCGCGCAAGAGAAGCGGCGAGAAAGGCAAGAGAGCTGACAAGACGTAAGAATGTGCTTGAGGTTTCTACTCTGCCCGGCAAGCTCGCTGACTGTAACGAGAAGGAAACCAGACTCACCGAGGTCTATCTCGTAGAGGGAGATTCGGCAGGAGGCTCGGCAAAGAATTGTCGTGACAGTAGATTCCAGGCTATTCTTCCCCTTCGCGGTAAGGTGCTTAACGTAGAGAAGTCAAGACTTGACAAGGTCTACTCCAACACCTCGATTATTCCTATTATTCAAGCGCTTGGCTGCGGTATCGGTGACGATTTCGATATTGAAAAGCTTAGATACGGCAAGATAATTATAATGGCCGATGCCGACGTTGACGGCTCGCACATCAGAATACTTCTTCTGACCTTCTTCTTCCGTCATATGCGTCCGCTTATCGAGCAGGGCCACGTCTATCTTGCACAGCCCCCGCTTTACAAGGTTTATAAAGGAAAGCAGCTCCGTTATGCATTCTCCGACGAGGAGCGCGACAGAGCTATTGAGGAGCTTGGCGTCAAGGGCGTTGAGTCCGAGAGATATAAGGGTCTTGGTGAGATGGACGCAGAGC
>CAYXAC010000054.1:0-7648 GCA_964463025.1 uncultured Ruminococcus sp. | reverse complement strand
TACGACAATTACCACGAATATATGATGAAATTTGCCGTAAGCAAACTCAAGAGTGCGGGCAGGCAAAATTGTCTCTTTGACGCAGAAGATACTGTGCAAAATACCTTTATGAAGATAACTAAGTATCTTTACAACATTGACTTCTCGTGGACTGAAAGGGATATCAAAAATTACGTTTTCACTATGCTTTCAAATGAAATTAGTAATTTTTTGAATAACAATCCGGAAAATCTCGAATTAAATGAAGAAATTTACGATGAAATCGAGTATAATTTTATAGAAGAACTTGAGATCAAGGAAAAATACTCCGAGGTGGTTAAGGCAATCGAAACCTTAGACGAAAGGTATAGTACCACACTCTATATGGTATATTGCCAGGAAATGACCGTAAATGAAATAGCGGAAATGATGGGTATTTCTACAAAGACGGTATACACAAGACTTGCGAGAGGTAAAAAGCTGTTGCTTGATACGATAAAAGGAGAAAAGTTTGATGGATAAAACGAATTTGGAGTTGTTTAAGCAGGCGTTAAGCGAAGGCTTGAATAATCGCTTTCAAAGCGAGATCGATAACTGTTCGGAAGAAATCGTTTGCTCGCGTCAACATAAAATTGCTATGAAAGCGATTATAAACGGTCATCGTACGAACGGCAAGGTATGGTCGCCTAAAACGAGAAAAATAGTCGCAATTTTGGTTGCGGCTGCGTTGTTGCTTGTAAGTTGTGCTATTGCTTACCGTCATGAAATCCGCGATTTCATAGAGGAGATTTACGAATCCTTTGCAATAATTACCTATTCCGAGGGTGAAAACGAGGAAACAATTCTGAAAGAAATTTATGAACTGACCTACATACCCGAGGGGTATGAGTTGGAAAATTCAAATATTTCATCACTTATTGTCAAATATTATTTCAAAAATTCTTCGGGTGATATGATATCTTTTGAGCAATTTGCTTTAGATGGTATACATTCTTATGTTGATGTAGAAAATGGATATACACTAATCCTTGATATTCAAAAATATAATGTTTATTACAAAAGCACGTCATCCCGTCATTACTACATTTGGAATGACGGTAAATATGCTATGTCACTATTTTCAACAGTTGAATTATCTACCAACGAATTACAATACATAATTAACGGAGTACAAACTAAATAATCTACCAAAGCACCTCAATAAAATTTCGAGGTGCTTTTTTTATTTTTTGAAGAATTTTATCATAAATAAATGTATTGATATATGAATGTTTTGAAAAAGCGCAAAACATATTACATATTGTAAAGGAGTTATTTATGAAAAAACACGTAAAAATCTTTTTCGCTTTTGCCTTGACACTTATAATGTGTCTATCAAGTATTCCTGTATTTGCCAGCGAAGCTGATACTGGAATTTCTCCTCGCCTATCACATATGTCTGGGGCAAGATTTGCTTTTTCTGCATCAGAGGAAGGAGGACAAATTGCCGTAATATATGAAGGGTATGAGAGTTTCGTGCAGGCAAAGGTAACTATTAAACTTCAGAAAAGATTCCTCTTGGTGTTCTGGAATGATGTAGACGAGTGGAGCTCAACCTCCACGGATATGTTCGGCGAATTTTATCACACCTTCACACTTAACGGAACCGGTACGTACAAGGCTACTATGACTCTTGAGGTAACCGGAACCGACGGTACGGTTGACGTTATTACCGATTCTATCGAAAGTACATATTGATTCGATTTGAAAACGGCTTGCTTAAAGAGCTAGGCTGTATGTTAGTTCATACAGCCTCTTTGTAAAATTCAAAAAAGCCAAAATTTTTTTGGCTTTTTTTGATGCGCTTTGTCGAAACATAGGTACGCCCGATTCCAAACACTGGAATTTATTGGTAAAATTTTCTTCCGTCTGTGGTAGGAAAAATTATCATTATGATTAGACATCAATTAGAAATCATTTTAGGTGAGGAGCTGCGAATTCTTGCCATAAAAACGAGAGAGCGTCTATCTCTTACGCAAAAGGAAATGGGAGAGCGACTCCAAATGAGCGAAAGCTCGTATTCCGACATTGAAACGGGCAAATCAAAATGCGGAACACTTAGTGCTGTGTTGCTTCTCAATATGCAAAACAGCCCGATAGAATCTCTTCTGCTGATTAAAACAAAAATTAACGAGTGGTACGCAAGGGAGTCGATGACGGTATGACGGGCATCACTTATGCTGTTGTTGAAGAAAAATATGCTCACTTAAACGGATATCGTGTATCCTATGGAATTGCTATGTACTCAAGCGCTAAAAAGGGAAAAGAAGTGTTGCTTATAAACTCTATTCATGACATAACATCCGACAAAAAGAAACTTGAAAAACTCGTTTCCGACTGCAATCGCTTGCAACTTTCTAGTGTACATATTGGCGACGTTGTTGAAGATTTTCTTGCAGAATAACGTGACGTAATCGAAAATACAAAAAAGCAAGTGTTAGAAAATTGTTGATCAATTATTTTTGAAGAAAGGATATTCCTATCACGGATATACTTGCTTTTTCCTCCGAGGTCTAGTATCTCGGAGGTTTTTAAAGAAAAACCTTTCTACGAAATTTTCATATAAGAAATTAACATCCAAACCAAAGTTTTTCTTGCCTACTGCGACGCAAACTTTGAATAGCATCAAAAAACAGCTGTAGCAACAGAACGACTGGATTTCTTATAGCATCAAAAAAGCATCAAAAATATTTGGACATAATTACAACATAATCATTGACTAATTACGAATTTTATGGTATAATAGTATCAAAAAAGGAAGGTGAAAATATGACTGAATATGATGATCCCATCGTAGGTGAAATAAAAGTAGCCGTCTCATTTCCAGTTGATGTCGAATGCGAAGGATTTCCCGACGTAATTTTTAATGTAATATTTGAAAAGCATCCTGATCAATTAATGGCGGAACAGTGTGTTTCAGCATTGGAACATTATATGTTGTCCTATAACAGAAAACATTTTTTCAAGTCGATACACTATGTATCAGATATTGACAGTTTACCGGAAACATCCTCTGTTTTTTCCGTTTGTGTTCATATGGATTTTGGCAATGCCAATCCAAGAGCATTGATTGGTGCGATAAAGGCAATTGCCGAAACCAATCTTCCAATTTATCGTATTGTATTAGAATAATCCGGACACCTTTTGTTCGCTTTCACCTCAATTTTTGACCTTTTATCCGCAATAAGGCAAAAAAACACGGAATGTCCTTTCGGGCGTTCCGTGTTTTTTTGCGTGGGTGGGCTCGAAGGACGAGCTGTACAGAGCAAACTTCCTGTGGACGTTTGCGACCGCGAGCGACCAAGCCGCGCAGTTCACGGCGCGAATCGAGTCCTCTGCTCCGCTTTTTGTTAGCAGGACAAAAATGGGCTCTCACCTTCGGTTCTCCCTCGCCCCTCCGTCTTGTTAATACGGAAGGAACAAACGTATAACGTTTCGTTCCTAGTATTTTGTTTTAGATATGAGCGTTTATCATACCATACATTATATTTTTAATAATATTGATTTTCAGACATTTGTTATGCTATAATATTATTTATCATCATATTGTAATGAAGAACGCAAGTTGCGCCTTAAAGGAGTTGTACAATGAAAGTTGTTGTCAAAATAGGAACGTCTACGCTGACGTATGCAAACGGTTGTGTGAATATACGACGCATCGAATCGCTTTGCAAGATTGTCAGCGACCTTATGAACGCGGGACACGAGATGATTCTCGTTTCATCGGGCGCTATCGGCATGGGTGTCGGCAAGCTCCGACTCGATGAGCGTCCCAAGGATATTGCCGGCAAGCAGGCGTGCGCCGCGGTCGGACAATGTGAGCTGATGTATACATACGACAAGCTTTTCGCAGAATATAATCATACGGTAGCGCAGCTTCTGCTCACTGCCCCCGACCTTGCCTGCGATGACAGGCGCGGTAAATTTGAGGCTACGATGATGCGCCTATTGGAGCTTGGTGTTCTGCCTATAATCAACGAAAACGACACAGTCGCAACCGAGGAGATAGAATTCGGCGACAACGACACGCTTGCAGCCCAAATTGCCGTTGCGGTCAAGGCGGAGCTCTTGGTGCTTCTCTCGGATATTGACGGTCTGTACTCGGCAGATCCGCACAAGGATAAAAACGCAAGTCTTATCCCCGAGGTGCGAGAGATTACCGACGATATACTTGCGCTTGCAGGCACGGCAGGAAGTGCACTTGGAACAGGCGGTATGCAGACCAAGCTTCGTGCGGCTATAATAACCACCGAGGCAGGCTGTAATATGGTAATCACCAACGGCGAATATCCCGAGCGACTTTACGGTGCTATTGCAGGCGAGAGCGTCGGTACAAAATTCTATGCTAAATAAGAGAAATTATGGAAAATGCAAACAAAACCTTACAACTTTGTATAAAAGCAAAGCAAGCAAGCCGACTTATGTCGGGGGTTAGTGATAAAAAAATCAACGAAGCTCTGGGGCTTATGGCGGACTCGCTCATAGATGCTACGAGCGAAATTCTTGCGGCAAACGCGCTTGATATAGCGGCGGCCGAAGGAATTATTTCTCCGGTTATGATAGACAGGCTCCGTCTCACCGAAGAGAGAATTGTCGGAATGGCAGATGGTATTCGCGAGATAACAGCCCTGCCCTCACCTCTCGGTCGGGTACTTGAAGCGGTTGAGCGCCCGAACGGTCTGAAAATTGAAAAAGTCAGTGTCCCTATAGGCGTTATAGCCATAATTTATGAGAGCCGTCCGAATGTCACCTCCGACGCCGCGGCGCTTGCACTCAAGAGCGGCAACGTTTGTATTCTCAAAAGTGGCAAGGAGGCATATCGTTCAGCACGTGCTATAGTCGATGCTATGCGAGTTGGACTCTGCCGCGCGGGAGTGCCCAAGGATGCGGTTCTGCTCGTCGATGATGTGACGCGCGAGGGTGCCAATACGCTGATGAAGGCTTCGGGCTACATCGACCTGCTGATTCCTCGCGGCGGTGCGGGACTAATCCGCGCTTGTGTGGAAAATGCTACCGTTCCCTGCCTCGAAACAGGTACGGGAATCTGCCATATATACGTTGACCGCTATGCAGATATTGATATGGCTCTCTCTATACTCGAGAATGCAAAAACGAGTCGCCCCTCGGTTTGCAACGCGGCGGAGGTCTGCCTTGTTCATAAGGACGTGGCGGCAGAGTTTTTGCCTAAAATGAAGACTATGTTAGTTGACAAGAGAGTTGCCGACGGCAAGTCTGCCATTGAGCTTCGCACCGACGAGGCAGCGCATAGCATTATTGACAGTGTGCCTGCCTCCGAACAGGATTTTGACACCGAGTTCCTTGATTACATTCTCGCTGTCAAGGTTGTGGATTCGCTTGATGAGGCAGTACTTCATATCACCGAGCATTCGACGCATCACAGCGAGGCAATTATCACCAAAAATGCCGAAGCGGCAAGGGAATTCACCGCAAGAATCGACAGCGCGGCGGTGTACGTCAATGCATCGACGAGATTCACCGACGGCGGCGAGTTCGGACTCGGTTGCGAGATGGGTATTTCAACGCAGAAGATGCACGCACGCGGCCCTCTCGGTATTAGAGAGCTGACTACGTACAAATATATTATCACCGGTGAGGGACAGATTCGCTAGGAGGACAAAAATGAAGATTGGATTTATTGGCTGTGGCAATATGGGCGGTGCTTTGGCGCGCGCAGTCCTCAAGAATTTGCAAATTGAAGTTTACATTTCAGACTTTTTGAGTGAAAAAGCCGAGGCTTTTGCTAAAGAAACGGGGGCTATTGCCACTGATAATTTGAATATTGCCGAGAGCTGTGATTTCATATTTCTTGCAGTAAAACCCGCAAATTTCCCTGCCACTCTTGAGCCGCTTCGCGAGGCATTCAAAAAAAATGCGAACTCGGTTATAGTGACTATGGCAGCAGGACTTTCGCTCGACAAGGTAGGCTGTATGGTGGGTGATGCTCACCCTATTATCAGAATAATGCCCAACACCCCCGTACTGCTCGGCAAGGGTATGATTACCTGGTGCAAGAATGCGCTTGTAAGCGAGAAAAAGTGTGAAGAATTCAAGGAGATTCTCGCCTATGCCGGCATGCTCGACGAGATTGACGAAAAGCTGATTGACGCGGCATCTGCTGTTGCAGGCTGCGGTCCCGCGTTCGTATATATGTTCATCGAGGCGCTATCCGACGGTGCGGTTGAATGCGGATTACCGCGCGACAAGGCGATGACCTACGCTGCCAAAACGCTCGCTGGCGCTGCCGAAATGGTACTAAAAACAGGCAAGCACCCGGGACAGCTAAAGGACGAGGTCTGCTCGCCCGGCGGTAGCACAATAGAGGGTGTCAAAGCACTTGAGGACGGCAAATTCCGCGCGGATACCGCCTCTGCGGTTATCGCGGCATTTGAAAAAACGAAAAAACTGGGTAAATAAATTCAAGAGGATCAAATCATAAAATTCGATCCTCTTTTTGTTTTTGTTTAACGGTAAGCTTTTATTTAATTAAAAATTAATATGTTGATATTGATTTTTAACTTACAGTATGATAAAATGCTATTAGAAATACATTATTATTGCAAGGAGAAATATATGTCAGAATTTTTAGCTTCGCTTCATCCCATTTTGGTATGTCTGATAATATGCGCAGCCAAAATCATTGAAATAACCATACAGTCGCTCAAGACCTGTATGATGGTCAAGGGCCAACGCGTAAAGGCGGCAGTGCTCGGCTTTGTCGAATGCGCTATCTGGGGTCTTGTTATATCGACGATAATCAGCACGCTCGGCGATAATCTGCTGTTGCTTTTGTTCTATTGCATCGGCTATGCGACGGGACTTTTCCTCGGCTCTACGATTGAGAACAAAATCGCGCTTGGCACGTCTAACCTTGAGCTTATCGCAAACGACGATAGCACGAAAAAGATAGTCGCTTATCTGAAGAAAAACGGCAGAGGCTACACCGTTCTCGATGGCTACGGCTCTACCGACAAAATGAATATGATATTCATCGTTCTTCCCCGCCGCGATATGAACAAGGTGTTAAGGGAGATTCGCAAGGAATGCGACAACAAGGTATTCGTAGTAGCATCCGACGTCAGCAAATATGCTGGCGGTTACGGTACTATGAAATGATAAAATAAAAAATTAAAAAGAACCTGCACAAATGAAAAACGAGAAAACATTAGAAGAAGTAAGAAAGATATTTGAAGGCGACCGATTTGCAACCGAGAATGGAGCTGTAATAGAAGAAGTCGGCAACCACAGCGCCACCTGTAGTTTGATAATTACAGATTCGCATCGCAATGCCCTGGGTGCTGTAATGGGTGGAGTATACTTTACGTTAGCTGATTTCGCTTTTGCGGTGGCAGCCAACCGGGAAAACCTGGGATGCGTATCATTACACTCCGACATTTCTTTTTTAGGTACTGCTAAAGGCGAAAAGCTGCTGGCAAAGGCAGTATGCATAAAAGACGGAAGAAGCACGGCTTGCTATCATATAGACGTGACGGACGATTTTGGGAACCTAATAGCCACAATAACAACCACGGGATATAAGACCGCCAATAGCATCGGTAAATAAGAATTTGACGAGGTGAGAATATGGCAATGTGGAATCCGTGGAGAGGTT
>CAYXAC010000053.1:0-7655 GCA_964463025.1 uncultured Ruminococcus sp. | reverse complement strand
GCGAAAGTCCGACAAACTTATAGTCGAACAGCGTATCCTCGCGCAAACGACCAACGGTGACACCCATACCGCCGTAGATGTCACGGTCGAGCTTTGCCTGCGGGCGATTGTCCTCTTCAAAGTAGGTGATGAACTGCTCGGGAGCCGAGGGCAGATCGAGAGTCTGGGGCTTACCCTTATAATTCTTCCACGCCTCAAGGATTTGTTCCTTGGTGGGCTTCTTTTCAAACTTAACGAACACCGCAGCGGTGTGACCGTCGCTCACGGGAACACGAAGGCACTGCGTGGTGATAACAGGCGAGGTTGCAGGAGCTATCTCACCGTTTTCAACCTTACCCCAAACGCGAAGCGGCTCACGCTCGCTCTTCTCTTCCTCGCCGCCAATGTAGGGAATGAGGTTGTCGACCATCTCAGGCCATTCGTTGAAGGTCTTGCCTGCACCCGAAATTGCCTGATAAGTGGTGGCGATAACCTCCTTGATGCCGAACTGCTGGAGTGCGGAGAGCGCGGGAACGTAGGACTGGATAGAGCAGTTGGGCTTAACCGCGATAAAGCCGCGAGTCGTGCCAAGACGCTTTCTCTGCGACGCGATAACCTCGAGGTGCGCGTCGTTAATCTCGGGAATTACCATAGGAACGTCGGGAGTCCATCTGTTCGCCGAATTGTTCGACACGACGGGAATCTCCGCCTTGGCGTATCTCTCCTCGAGAGCCTTTGTTTCCTCTTTATTAAGGCTCACTGCGCAGAACACGAAGTCTACGAGTGACTTGACAGTTTCAATTTCATCAGACGAAATAACCTGCATATCCGCAATATTTGCGGGACACGCGCTAGTCATCTTCCATCTGCCCGCAACAGCGTCGGAGTACTTCTGACCTGCAGAACGAGGACCTGCAACGAGTGCGGTGATTTCAAAATAGGGGTGCTCGTTTAAGAGCATGATGAATCTCTGACCAACCATACCGGTCGCGCCAATGATACCAACCTTGAGTTTTTCCATTTGTTTGTACCTTACTTTCTTATAAATAAAAACAATGACATAATTTTAGCACACAAAACCCTTTAAGTCAATGCCTTTACACTTAAATTTATGAAATTTTCTCATATTCGTTACATTTTACAGACAGATATTCATTTTACTGCACATCTATGGTAAAAATGGCAACGTTTTTTAATTTCAAATTTCGAATTCCGAATTCCGAATTTTCCCAGTAATTTACACCTCTTGACATTTTGTCTACATTTATGTTATAATGCCTTGTCGAAAAAACTGAATGGAGACAGACAATGAGTATAGCAATTGATGAAAAGTACACCGACATAATCGAATACGACACCCCTGCCTATAAAAAGCGCAAAAGACGCTGGGGTGACAGATACGACGGCAGAAAGCTCAGAACTCTGCCCCCTATGCACTATCTTGAGCCTTATCTTATGAAGGTGAGAGCCGACTCGCAGAATCAGTTCGAGGACACTATTGACATTACGAATATCGAGAAATATCTTTCTGAAAAGAAAAAGGAAGGCTACACCGACATGAGCCTTCTGCACGTTATTCTCGCGGCATACGTCAGAGTGGTCAGTGAGCGCCCCGGACTCAACCGCTTTATCGCAGGTCAGAAGATATATGCGAGAAAAAAGCTTGAGTGCCTTATGACTATCAAAAAGGATATGCTCCTCGAGGCTCCCGACACCTGCATCAAGGTGGAGTTTGACCCTCGTGATAATATCTACAACGTATATAAGAAGTTCCAGAAAACCGTAATCGAGGCGAAGAACGAGGACGGCGACTTCGAGGCAGTGGTCGGAAAGCTGGTGAAGCTGCCCGGACTTATGCTTCGCGGTATAGTTGCAACGCTTCGCACGCTCGATTATTTTGGCAAGATGCCGAAGGTGCTGGCGAATATCAGCCCATTCCACGGCTCAATGATCATCACCTCGATGGGTTCGCTCGGCATTCCCGCGATTTACCACCACCTCTACGACTTCGGTCATCTGCCAATCTTCATTTCCTACGGCAAGATGTACTACGAAGAGGTAACAATGTCCGATGGCAGCAAGGAAAGACACCATTTCGTCACCTTCAAGGTTGTTACCGACGAGCGAATCTGCGACGGATTCTACTACGCATCTGCCTTCAAGCAGCTTAAAAGATATCTCCAGCACCCCGAGGTGCTTGACGTCACGCCCGAGTGTGCAGTCGAAGACGTAGATTAAATTCGAAATTAAAAGCAGTTCAAAATGCGAGTAGCGTTTTGAACTGCTTTTTGCTGTTAAGCTTTATTGATTATACTTACTTTTTCGGGATTGATGCCGGTGGTTTCGTAGACGATAGAAAGAATCTGTGCCGCCTCTGCCGCCTGGAGAGCCTCCGCGCTGACGATTACACTCACCGCATCGTCGGAGATTATTGCTACGCAGTCCTCAAAGCCCTTTGCCTTGACGAGAGTTTCTATGTTCGCTTCGTTCTGGATATCCACCGCTATCTTTGAGATTTTTGCAGAAGCCTCTGCCTTTGCTTCCTCGCTGGCACTAGCGTCCTCGGCAACGAGCTTCAATACGCCGAGAGCCTCGTCGCGTGCTTCCTGACGGTCGAGTGCCGTTGCGGTAAAGTAATCGTTTGCGTTTTCTGCCTCGCCACCCGTGGACTCGGAGTCGGAGTAGTTATCGTCCATATTGTTGTCACCGAAGCCGAGATTTGCCGCAGGGTCGTAGAACCAACGGTAGTTGAGATAAACCGCAAGGCCGACGAGAAGCGCCGCAGATGCTACCACTATGCTCTTTGCGGCTTTGGATTTGAAGAAGTTCTGAAGTTTTTCGTTTTTCATTGTATGTATTCTCCTTAAAAATTGTTACTTGGTTAATAATATGTTAGGGTTTGCTATGATATTCCCATTTCATTTGCTAATTTTCACGACCTCGATTCTGTGAGTGCCGATACCGTAGAGCGAGGATATCATCGACACTACCCTCTCTCGCACCGCTACGGAATCCGCGCCCTCGCACAGCACCAGGGCCGAGGCAACCTCTCCGTCATCACCGTAGGAGAGCATCACCTCGCATCGCCCTACCCCCTCGGCAAGCGAGCACATCTCGGCAATTCTATCCTCGTCGCTCACCTTGCTCTCTTTTTCATTCGTGCCGAAGCCGCCTATAAGAATCAGCGCGGCACCGATAAAAAGTATCAAGCCGAGCTTAAGTCCTCCGCCGCCTGAGCGAAGAAAGTCGAGAAAGGATTTATCCGATTTCAATTTCACATTCACACACCCCTCTTTCGAGCCCGTTAATATATTTTTCTATCCCCTTATAGTCCGCAAGAGCCGCCTTGCCAGAGAGGATAACGCGGATTCTCTCAGCTCGCATTCTCTCAAAATCGAAGCCGTAAAGCTCGACTCGAATATTCTCCCCATCCAGCGAGAACTCGTCTGCCACAGCCGAGCGAATCCCCTCGGCAAACGCCTGCTCTGCAACGCCCGAATATCCGTCACCGACGAGCGACGAGTCGTAATCCGTACCGAAGAATGAATCGGTGTCCATTTCCCCAACCATATCGGCAAGAGGCGATATTACAACGTAAAGAAGAACTATTGCAAGCGCAAACCCCGACGGATCGCTCTTGCCCTTATAGGCAATATGCGAGAGCAGACCCACTAGAGCCGAGATGACGAAAACACCGATAGCATATTCGCTCATAAGAGTGCAACACCCGCCTTCACAAAAAGAATTATCTCCAGTATATATATAATGGAAGAAAGTGCGTAGACTGCCGTGAGGGTATCGAGCGAAAAGCGAAAGGCGGTGAATATCCTCGAAGCCGTGCCTGCGCCCACCGTATCGGCAAGCATTGAGGCAACCGAGAGCGCAAGTCGGTAGGCAAGAAGCGACACAAGAGGTGCGATAACTATCGAGATTATCGCAAGTATCGCGCCGGCACCAATTACGCCCTTGGCGTACGAAACACCGGTCGCAAGAGTGGATAGCGCACCCGACACCGTCGAGCCGACGACGGGGATAAGCCCCGACGCCATATATCTCGCCGCGCGCATAGTCGCGCTGTCCTGTGCCGCGCTTATCATCGTCTGGAGCGAGAGAGTACCGCCAATAAGCGCGGTCATTATGCCGATAAGCCACATAAAAAGGCTCTTTATTCCCCTCGTCAGCGAGGCGACTCCATCGTTACCGAAGGCTGATAGCAGGCTCATAGAAAATCCAAAGCCCGCGATTGGAAGCAACAGTCCCGATGCCGCGCGACCGACGAGCGAAACGGTGGTGTACATTCCTGCCGCCTGCACTCCTGCGGTTGCCGCACCTCCGCCAAGCGCGGTCACACCGACGGCTACGGGAATAAGCGTAGCAAAAAACTCGCTCACATGGGAGAGCGTGTCCGTGACCTCGGTGAAAATCCCCGAAAGCAGAGAAAAAATCATCACCGCACCAATAGTACCCACTCCGGTCGTGACCGCCGTCGCTATCCGTTCACCGAAAGGCAGAGGCAGAGCGAGCAGCGCGGTAATACCAACGAGTGAGAGAAAGAAGCTGACGACTGCAGTGCGGCTGCCCGAAAGTGCCGCAGAAATATCCCAAAATATCGATTTAAGTCCCAGCCTTTCGGTCAGTTCACTTGTATCATCGGTGATGCCCGAAAGCTCGTCGGGAAGCAGTTTTTCAAACCTATCTACATACCCCTCTGCGCTCTCCTCAGCCGATGCAGGAAGGGTAAAAAGCGGCAAAATGACAATTATAGTTAGCAGAATAAATAGTTTTTTCATTTCAAAAGCTCAATTCCGAGCTGCATAGTTTTCTGGAAATACGGCAGGGCGACAAGGAATATTTCTATCCTCGCACCAACTGTCACCGCATTTGCGATTCCCCTCTCGCCAAGCTCGTCGCAGACGTCGGCAGTAAAACCGAAAACGTAGCCCAGTCCCACCGCCTTAACCGCACATTTTGCGGCATCGGTAAGTCCCGCTAGGTCGGCAATAGATGCAACCGACGAGAACAATTCGCCTATCCCCTCTGCGAGCATGGAAATCACGAGAACGAGCGCAAGAACGGTAAAAAGCCGCTTGTGCTTGAAGCCAAGCTCCGAAAGAAGGGCGGCGAGTATCGCAACGAGCAGAGCCGCACAGCATAGACGAGCTATCATAAGCCAAATACTCCGCGCAGAGTCGCGACGAGCGAGCCGACCTTCTCGGCAATAAGTATCAGGATTATCACCATTCCCGCGACCGACACCATAGTTGACTGCTCGTCCCTGCCCGACTTGGACATTATCTGACACAGCACGGTAATTATCATAGCCACGCCCGCGACCTTCAAAATCAAATCAATTTCCATTTTTTCTCCCTGCCCGACACGCAAAAAACGCATACGGGTGCTTATATTATCAATATCGCAATCCCTGCCGCCACGCCGAGAAGCAGAGCGCGGGTGACCTTTACGCTTTTTTCGAGGCTCGCGCGCTCGTTTTCCACCATTTTCTCAAGCTCCTCGCGTGCCTTGCGTGTGCGAGAAAGCTCGGCATCCTTATATCCCTTGCCGAAGCCGCTAAAGTAATCGCATAGCAGCTCGCGAATATCCTCGGGAATGAGGAGCTTTTTCTCTCCGAGCGCTTCGCCGGGCGATACGCCCGAGCGCACTGCAGGCAGAAAGCCGTTCTCGGTTAGTGCCTCGCACTCGAAGTCGCGGAATATCACCGACAGGGGCGCAAGGTAGGAATCTATCATTTTTTCAATATACGAAACAAGGGTGAGATAGCCCTCGCACTCGCGCAATCTGCGGTCGGCATAAGCCGAGTATTCCCTGCCGCAAAGAAGGGCGGCGAGCAGCAGCATCGCCGCACCGCACCAGCGTAGATACAGCATCAGTCTCTGTCAACCGTAAGGCTGTATTCTCCCGCGTCGCGCGAGATTCCCACAAACAAATCAAACGCCCCCAGCGAAAGAAGCGGCGCGAGCGCAGGCCTCGAGCGAAGCTCGTCAAGACTGCCTGCGTGCGCGGTGGCAATTATCGGTATTCCGCAGCGCACTACGCGGCTTATCGGCTCGGCATCGCCCTCGCCAAGCTCGTCTATCATTATCACCTCGGGTGACATCGTGCGAGTGGCAATTTCTATACCCTCTCTGCGCTTATAGCCCTTCAGTATATCGACCTCCGCACCTCTGTAATCCGCCTCGTCAAGCTCGCATCGCTCGTCTATAACGGCAACCCTTTTTGCATTCCTTCCGCTTCCGAGAGATAGTGCAAGAGAGCGAATTGCTGTAGTCTTGCCGACACCGGGCGGTGAATATATGAGCATACCGTGACAAGCGTTCTCTATGTAAATTTCGTGAAGCTCCGACGCAAAGGCGCACTCGGATGGCGGAATTCTGAAAAGCAGCGAGCTTATCTCGCTGACACCGACGAGTCTCTCGCCCTCATAGCGCGCGTGACCGCAAATTCCGACTCGCACACCGCCTCCGATGCTGATATATCCCGATGCGATGCTATCACGGTGAGCATATAGCGCACCGTCGAGCAATCTCTCTACCAGCCCGTCCACCGAGCTCTTGTCCACGCGCGAAAAGAGCGTGATGCTCTCCTCTCCGCAAATCATCGTTGAGCGAGCTAGAGTTCGGATTCTTATCTCACGTATCTCGCCTCTGCGCTGTCCCGAAATGCGCCTTATTTCCTCGGCAAGATTTGCGGGGAAATAAGATAAGGCTCGCTCCAGCTTTTCCTCTGATTTTGTTTTTAACATTGTTTTTCCTTTCTTTTTTCATACATTATATAGTTCAATATAGTAAAACTTCACCAAATTCGCTTTGCCAAATTCTTCTATTTTTCTACATTGGTTGCCGGGAAAATGTGTTGACTTTTGTGGGGGGGTATGCTACAATTATATTTGTCAGTCGTTTAACAGACGCAAATACTAAAGAAAAGGCTGGTAGCTAAAATGAAATCAACCGGAATTGTTAGAAACATTGACGAGCTTGGACGTGTGGTCGTGCCCAAGGAGTTTCGCAAGATGCTCGGAATTGCCAACACTGACCCCGTGGAAATATGCCTTGAAGGCGAGAGAATCGTAATCTCAAAATATCACCCCGTTTGCCACTTCTGCGGCGCGGCAGCGAACCTTGTAGAATACAGGGAAAAGAAAATCTGCCAGGACTGCGTTAAGGTGCTGGCGGAGATATAAGTTTTTTTGCGCGGAGAGTATCGCATTTTGCCGATTCCTTCCGCGTTAATCTTTTTTAAGATAATTTTATATATACACACTTGATTTTCTCAACGGCTTGTGCTACAATATATGCGGTGAAAAATTAAAAAATTACTTTTGAAAGGATTTTTTCAAAATGAGAGTTGTTACATTCGGCGAGCTTATGCTCAGACTTCAGCCTTATAACTATGAGAGATTCGTTCAGTGCGACCACGTTGAATTTACCTTCGGCGGCGGTGAGGCTAACGTTTCTGTTTCTCTCGCAAACTACGGTATGGACGCTGCGTTCGTTACCAAGCTTCCTGCTCACGCAATTGGTCAGGCGGCTGTCAATAGCCTCAGAAGATACGGCGTTGACACCTCTATGATCGTTCGCGGCGGTGACAGAGTTGGTATCTACTTCAACGAGAAGGGCGCTTCGCAGAGAGGCTCGGTTTGCATCTACGACCGTGCTAAC
>CAYXAC010000052.1:0-7738 GCA_964463025.1 uncultured Ruminococcus sp. | reverse complement strand
TACTGCTACTCAAACGAGCACCGGCAGTAAACTTACTCGCCATGTGAGATATAATGTCTGCCCGAGATTTCGCTCGGACAGCCCTAATATAATAACATATTAATATAAAAATATCAAGTGATTTGGAAATAAAGTTGAAAGTTTACAAAAAATTCATAATCAGAGTTCTTTTTCGCTTCAATCCTTGCATCTCGGTCTTTTCTCTATCAGGAAAAAGTATGGCGAGGTGGGTGAATTAAGGATACGGAACTCAGAGGCGCAGATGCGATACTTTGAAAGTGTCCCGAAGTATTCGCGGAGCATATCGCCCTCGAGCGCACCCTCCTCGTGACCGGGATAAATTGCGACTATCAGCGCGCCGTCGGGTGCAAGCAGCTCTATTGCTGCCTCTACTGCGGGCATTGTGGTTTCGCGCATTGTTGTTACATTCTTTTTGCCGCTTCTCGGCAGATAGCCGAGGTTGAACATTCCAGCCTTGATAGGCTCCTTTACGAATTCCTTAACTCTGTGATGCGAGGCACAGATAAGCTCATAATTACTCGGCGCACCGTTTGCTTCAAGATGCGCACGGGTTGAGGTGAGTGCCTCCTCCTGAATGTCAAAGGCGTATACCCTGCCCGACTCTCCTACGGTTTTGGAAAGAAAGAGAGTATCGCCGCCGTTGCCCATAGTGAAATCAACGGCAATATCTCCCTCGGAGAGATGCTCGAGTATAAAGTGCTTGTGAAGTCCTGTTAAATCTACCATATCAGTTTTTCATTCTCTCTATATCCGCATCGGTCGCGGGGCGAACGAAGGCGGTGTAATTTGTTTTGTAGGTAACAAAGCCCGGCTTTGAGCCGCCCGGCTTCTTGATATTTTTGACTCGCGTGTAGTCAACGGCAACGAGGTCGCCGGTAGCCTTTGAGTACCTTGCGGCAACCGACGCCGCCTCGGTATAGTCCATCTCGCTAGGCTCCTCGCCATCACAGAGCATTATGACGTGCGAGCCCGGAATATCCTTGGTGTGAAACCATAGGTCACCCTTGCTTGCGGTCTTGAAGGTTAGGCTGTCATTTTGCAGGTTATTTCTGCCAACGAGCAGCTCGTAGCCGCCGCTTGTCCTGAAGCGGTGGGGAGTCGAGGTAATCTTCTTCGGCGGAGTGTAGCCGCGCAGCTTCGAGGCATAGCCGGAACGATAAAGCTCGTCACGTATCTCAAGCACGTCCTGCTCGCACTCGGCTTTTGAAAGAAACTCACGCACACTCTCAAGGTAGCGAAGCTCTCTCTCCCAAATCACAACCTGCTCGGAGAGCACCTGCTTTGCGGTTTTACATTTATTATAAAGCTTGTACATCTTCTGCGCATTCTGCGAGGGGGAAAGACGTGAGTCGAGCTTAATTTCTATCTCGGGACAGCTCTCGTCGTAGTAATCGACCGCCTTGAAGCTCTGCATACCGCGCTCAAGGCGATAAAGATTCGCGGTGATAAGGTCACCGTATTTCTTGTATTCCTCGCCATGCTCGGAGTCGAGCAGAGCCTGACGCTGAATTCCGAGCTTACGCTCGGTGCGTGCCTCTGCGTTCGAAAGAAGCATCAAGAGGTCGCGTGCGCGCTGGTGGATATGCTCAAGACGGTCCTTTTCCTCAAAATAGGTGTCAAGCAGCTCGGCGGTTGTTTCAAACTGCCGTTTTTCCATTCCCTCACCGAAATAGGTGATGTCCATATAGGAATAGTCAAGCGGCTTTCCGCTTTTGTCGAGAATCAGAGTTGGAGTATAATTTTCATTTATCAACAGCTCCTGCCACTCGCGGAACACACGATAGAGCCTGTCATTATCCGCGTTGCAAAGCGGTACGTCTACGCCGCCCGTCGCGCGATAGGTCAGCTCGTGCGCTATCTGCGTGGCTATGCCCGAATAGGTTGAGGTGATGAACTTTTCCACAGTTCGCTCGGTGGGAAATGCCGAGAGCTTCTCAAAGAAAAGCGGCTCGTTTATTTCAAGTGGCGAGAGCTTCTCCGGCTTTGCGGGTATCTGATATTTGAGTCCGGGTAAAACCTGACGCACCGTGCTGGCGGCAAAGTCGATAATTTTGAGTGCGGCAATGATTTTCGAGTCCTTGTCGAGAATTATGAGATTCGCGTACTTACCCATTATCTCACAGACGATTTTCTTCTCTGTCGGGAAGCCCATCTCATCGTAGCAGCCAACGCTAAACTCGGCAATTCTGTCGAATCCCGGCTGCTCAACCGAGGTAATTCTCGCACCAATAAAATACTTGCGAAGAAGCATACAGAACATCGGCGCCTTTAAGGGATTTTCCTTCTGCTTGTCCGAGAGCTGAAGCCTCGGGGCATTGGGTCCGACGTTAAAAACAAGGCGGCGCGACTTCTTGCCGTAGTGGATAAGCATATCTATTTCATCGTTCCTCGGCTGAAGCACCTTTTCTATCTTCGCCTCGGGAAACTCGCGCCGAAACTCGGTAAGCACGGCGCGCATCATACAAGCGTCAAAAGCCATAAAAAGCTCCTTTTTACATTTTAACAAAAATATTTTAACACACAAGCCGGAAATAGTCAAGACCGACAGCAAAAAAGCGTAGCGCGAAATCCAGAGATGCCACATCGGGGTCACCGAGGAATACAGCCTTTACCGACAAATCCTCTGCCCTGCCCGATACTGCCGCCGCGGCGGCTATTTGCTCACCGTTAGATGATAGCAGGAGTCTGCGCAAAAGTTCTGTCGAAAACATCTCCGAATCCTCGCAAATCACGATGTTGTAAACTAAATCATCAAGTGCTACACTATATACTCGAACATCGGTTTTATCGTCAAAAATGACGGTTTTTGCAAACAATAATTTGCATTTTAACTCTATATTGTCAAAATTATCAATTTCTTTCCCAAAAATAATAACAGGTCACCTCATTTCATTAACCTGTTATTATCCTATGAAATTATTTATTTTTAGTCACAGACATCTTTGCAAAGGTAAGAAGCGCGTTGCGCTCGTTGGCTACGCTCCCCTCAATTACCTCGGTAAGCAGTCGGTCGAGCATCTCGCCGATTTCCCTGCCCCCCATACCGAGAGTCAAAAGGTCGCTGCCGTTCACGGCAAGGTCGGAGAGTCTGTATGCTACGCTCTGCAAAAGGAGACTATCAAGTCGCGCAAGCGAAGCGACATCTGCTCTGCCAAGCAGAATTTCAAGGCTGATAAGCTCGCGCACGACATTTTCACCTATTTCCTTCAGTGCGAAGGTAATCCCCTTGTCACTCTCAAGGTCAAATTTGCCGAGAGAGGAAAGCACCGAAATGCCAAGGTCGCGTGTATAGTTATCAATGCGGAGCCGTTTTGCCGCTGACGCAAATGACTCGGTCGGATTCTCTGCCGAGAGAGCAAAAAGCGAGAGCATTCTGGGAATATACGCAACTAATACAAAACGGGATTCGTCGGGCAACGCAAGGTGCGCAAGTTCGGGGATAATCTCGCCGAAAACTGCGGAAAAATCGCGGAGTATCGGGTATGCATAGTTGCCTGAAAGGAACTTGCGCCATTCAATATATATTCGTTCAGCCGATACGTTGGATAAAAGATGTTTTTTGCGCAAAGCCGCCTCGGCAGTACTCTCTTCAACGGCAAAGCCGAGAACTGCGGCAAATCTCACCGCACGAAGAATACGAAGAGCGTCCTCGGAAAATCGCGTATCGGCATCACCTACTGCGCGAATAAGGCGCGCGCCAAGGTCATCTCTGCCACCGTAAAGGTCGGTAAGACCGTTACGGGTGCTGTATGCCATAGCGTTGACGGTGAAATCACGGCGCATCAGATCGTCCTCGATTCTACATGTAAAGCTAACCGAGCTCGGATGGCGCGAGTCGTTATACTCGCCGTCGAAGCGGTAGGTGGTTATCTCGTAAGGTATGCCGTCGAGAACAAGCGTGACAGTGCCGTGCTTGATGCCCGTATCAACCGTGCGCTCTCCCGCAAACACAGACTTGACCTCATCGGGCAAAGCTGAGGTGGTTATATCGTAATCACCGGGAGTCTTGCCGAGCAGAAAGTCGCGCACAGAGCCGCCCACAATATCGGCACGGTAGCCTGCCGACTCAAGCGAGGAAAGTATATATTCGACTTTTTCGGGAAGCTTAATATTCATAATGCGCTCCTTTCATTTATTATTAAAGTTATTTTATCATTTTGCTCTCGCTTTGTCAATCGTATTGACAAAATTCGGCATTTGGGATATAATTTATCTCGGAAAGTGAGAAAGCTATGGATATTCTAGTAAACAAATCGGGAAAGCCTGTTAGGTCGCAGGCGGAATATACAAAAAGGCGCGAGGAAATCAAGGAGTATCTTGCCCTATCTGTCTTCGGCAGGATTCCCCCTCGCCCCGAGCATCTTCGCGGTGATACTGTAAGCAAAGACGAAAGCTTTGCCGCAGGGGATGCCGTGCTGCGCGAAATCGCACTCACGATGACGGTTGACGGCAAGGAATTCAAGCTGCCGATTCGCTCGGTAGTGCCTAGGGGCGAGGGTAGATTCCCTGCATTCATATACATTGATTACGGCACTGATATACCGAACAAATATCTGCCGGCAGAGGAAATTGCCGAGCAAGGATATGCGATATTCTGCCTGTCGTACAAAGATATGTTAGGTGAAGAAAAGGACTCGAAATCAGGGATTGCGAAATTTATCGCACCGTCTACAAGACGAAAGGACTCACCCGGCAGAATTGCTCTGCTCGCCTGGGCGATATCACGCATAGTGGAGTTTATCGGCACGCTGACGTATATTGATGCGGAAAATATCGCCGTGATAGGTCACAGTACACTTGCAAGAGCAGCACTCGTCGCAGGTGGATACGACGAGCGCATAAAATACGTTATTCTGAACAACCTTGAATTCGGTGAAAAGTATCTCTCCCGCCCCTATCTTTTCGGCAAGGGCTTTTGGGAAAACACAGTCGGTACCGCAGACACACTCGCTCTCGCACTCTGCGTGCCGAGATATATTATGGTCGGTGCGGCAACGGATGACTGCGTAAGCGATAACCAAGAGGGGCTTCTCAGCCTTGCGGCTCTGTCCGACGCATACGCTCTGTTTGGTCTGTCTGGGCTTGACTCGGAATACATCGGCACAGACGAGCCTGTAACGCTATCGGGTGATAGAATATTCTACCGCTTGCGAAGCGGTCCTGCATACCTGAGCCGCAAGGACTGGAATGCATATATCGACTACATAAACAGCATCAAAAGTACGCTTTAGTTTACATTTTACTTAAATCCGTGGGCATATCCGCATCTTTTGCAAAGCTCCTCGGTGGCGATTCTTTGCTTAAATCCGTTAGAGATAGCCCGCGCTCTCTCGGATGAAAGGATATCCTCCAAAGGAGATTCAAATATATTGCCTAAGGTGATATCGCCCTCGCTGTCAAGGCAGCAAGGAATAACGCTGCCGTCACACAGCACACCGAAATGGTCACCAAGACCGTAGCAAAATACCGAGTCGCTTCCCTTAGGCGCGTTCATATCCGGCCACTCGAAGCGCTCGCCATACTCAAGATGCAATTTGTGCCTTATGCGTGCACCGCGTGCGCCCCATTTCCATTCACCGTCAAGCCTTTCGCGGAAGAATTCAAGAGTGCGGTCGTTCCTGCCACCATCGTGCCCCTTGTTCCAAAGACGAAGAACGGTTAAGACTCCCGACTCGCTCGCCCTATCGGCAAAATCCGCAAGCATATCAAGATAAGCAAGATATTCCTGCTCATCACCGTCCTCGAAGCTATGTACCGACAGATTGACCTTGTAAACGCCTGCGGCAATAAGCTCGTCACCTCTACTATCAAGGAGAGTGCCGTTGGTGGTTACCGCACATTTAAGACCGATTGATGTGGCATATTCAATAAATTCGGGCAAAAGGCGGTGAGTCAAAGGCTCGCCCATGACGTGAAAATAAATATAGTCCGTGACCTTCGAAATCGAGTCTGCAACAAGTCTGAATTCCTCTATCGACATCTGCCGTCTTTCGCGATGGGTGCCGTGACAGAATGAGCAGCTCTTGTTACATATATTCGTAATTTCCACGTAGACTCTTGAATACTTTTTATTTGACATATTTTACTCCGTAAACATCTGATGCTTTATTATATCACATAACCCGAAAAAATGCAACTTATATAACAAAACAAAGAAAAGAGATAAAAAATGACTATTAGACCTGCAACATTTGCCGACGTCGATGCGGCAGCAGAAATTTACGACAGCGCACGTGAATTTATGAAGGATAACGGGAATCCAACGCAATGGGGCGCCGCTTATCCCGCGCGCGAAGATATTATAGAAGGTATCAAATCGGGAGTCAGCTACGTGTGCTGTGACGAAGGAGAGGTCGTTGCTACCTTCCATTTTGAAATGAATGCACGTGATGCGGTGTACGAAAATATAGAAGGCGAGTGGAAAAACGATGCGCCCTATGCCGTCATACACAGAATTGCCGTAAAGCATCACGGCAGGGGGATAGTCAACTTCTGCTTTGCAGAGTGCTTCCGCCGCTTCCCTAACCTCAAAATCGACACGCACAGAGATAATATTCCAATGCAAAAATGCCTTCTTCGCGCAGGGTTCGAGTATTGCGGCATTGTATATCTTTCCGATGGGTCGGAGAGAATGGCATATCAGAAGGTGAAATAGAAAAGAGGGCGACCGCCCTCTTTTCTATTTCATTTTTTCGTCTTGCGTTCGTTATACTTCATAACTCCAAAGCCTGCGAGCATTACGATGGCAAATACTATGAGATACCATACGTTGCCCATACCGTGACTCCTGATACTGGCGTATACGATAATGCCGATGCCAACGAAGGACAGTATCGGAAGAACGAAACGCTTGAAGGGGTGAACGTCCTTCTCCTTGACCATCATAACGATAAGAATCGGAACATAAAGCGGATAGATGGTGATAATGGGAAGCTCCGATGAGTCAAAGCCGAATTTGCCAAAGACACCGAGGCAGTAGAAGATGAAATACACAAACCAAGCCGCACAGGTGAGGAGCGAGAATATCGCAGCGTTGTGAGGCATATTGGTCTTTCTGTCAATCTGCGCAAAGGTATCGGGAGCAATACCCTCGTTTCTCGCAGAAAGCGAATAGATGCCTCGGCTGCAGCCGAGCATTAGACCGTTGAGCGTTCCGAGGCAGGAAATAACGACGAGAATATTGATTAGCGATGCCACCGCAGAACCGAAGAAATTGAATGCAACGTAGGTGCCGCCGCTGAGCGAGTTGACCTCGGCAAGTCCGAGAATACCAAGGTTGTAGAGCGTGTATGCCGCTACGATTATAAGTGTACCGATGCAAAGAGCGATGGGAAGATTCTTCTTCGAATCCCTGATTTCCGAGTTGATAGCGGTCGCAACGATCCAGCCCTCGTAGGCAAACACGGTGCCGCAAATCGCGGGAAACAGACCGGGATTCTCTACCGATGCCTCGTATTCAACGAGGAAATTCGACGTGAGCGTTCCGTTTACCAGACCGATAACCGTTCCCACAATGGCAATAAAGGCGATAGGAACAAGCTTGACGATAGTCGAAGAAATCTGGAACTTACCCGCAATCTTGGGTGCAAGCACGTTGACACAGAATGCAAGTATCAGATAGAACAAAGCCACCGTGATGCACTCGGCAGAAAAGATCTTGTCGTCATTGCCAAAAACCGCAACGAGAGTATATCTGGCAGAAACCCACGCAAGAACC